>QKJO01000171.1 GCA_003249275.1 Spirochaetaceae bacterium | reverse complement strand
CAAGGATGTTCACCTTACCTGCGGCCAGTTCCTTGTAGTGATCAAAGAGCCCCAGGAGTTCCCGGGAAGCACTGACGGCGGAAACGAGTCTGACATTCAGCTTGGAACTGCCGTCGTATCCTTCCAGAGCGGCCAGGACACCTGCAGCTACTTCGGCATCATGGGTAAAAATAGCCTGGATGCTTTCGACCTGTTCTTTGGTGTTGGACGACAGGAATGTCTCCATCTGGGTCTGGGCGGTATCCTTGCTCCAGTTTGTTACAAACTCATTGACCTTGACGAAGTTTTTGTCCGCTGTTGACCAGAATCCTTCGGATCTCTGGGTGGGAACGCTGGAGTTGTCACCTTTGAACTCAAGGATGTTCACCTTACCTGCGGCCAGTTCCTTTTTGAAATATTTATTGAAGTAGAGACCCGTATCCTTACCGATGGTGACATTGTCTCCCAGGAGTTCGGCAGTCTGTTTGAAATTGCTTATAAGTCTGTCATAGATGATCAGGGGAATGCCTGCATCCACAATGGTCTGGGCCGCCGATTTCAGCTCGTCTCCGTTGTGGGGCCACAGAACAACAACGTCCGCTCCCCGGGCTACGATGGTGTCGATCTGGTTGGACTGTTCAACGATGTCGTCGGAAATCAGGAACTGGTAGGAATATCCATTTTCTTCAGCCAGTTTCTTGGTTGCATTTTCGGCATGTTTGATACTCTCACCGAGAAATCCGTGGTCGGCGCTGGGCATGATGACGGCAAGGAATTTGGAATCCTTATCCTGCTGCCCGCCGGCAGAAACAAAAGACAGTCCCATTACTGCGAAAACCAGCAAGAACACAATCAGTTTTTTCATTCTTCTCTCCTTATTGAATTCATGATTCATGAATTCTTTTTAACCTTTATTTATCAGCCTGATTCAGGCTGTTAAATCCTTCATTGTGACCACGGGAAGGTCCCTTGCGGCAGGAACCTCCAGCTTCTTCCGGCCAGGGAAGCTGTATCCTTTCTCTTTGTCCAGGTCCCAGATCATGGGTTTCATAAAAGACAGACAAGCCTCGAAGCCCTGCTCTATGGCGGCGCTGTTCTCCGTACCCTTTGAGTTGGCTCCCTCATTCTCTATGGAGAAGACTCCGTCAAAACCCAGTTCCTTGAGGCAGTCCGCAAACTCTCTCCAGTCCATGGAATCGGAACCG
Organism: Spirochaetaceae bacterium; assembly: GCA_003249275.1. Next base: position 1,987 of record QKJO01000171.1, on the reverse strand, counting down.
CCGAATCCGGGCACCATGGGTTCATAGGAGAACCTGTCCCATTCGTGCTGAGCCGAAGGAATTCCCGCCTTCTTAGCCAGTGCCGGAGAGATCCTCTGCTTGCCGAACACATGTCCCCAGTGGATGGCACCCGCATCGTTCTTCATCCTCGTGGTCTTGAGGTGAACGGATTTGATGCGTGACATATCGCTGTTTCTGATGACATCTACAGGATCGAGAAACTGCCACACATCGTGACTGGGGTCATAGGTTTCTCCATGGGCCTTCGAGGGAATCAGGGTGTACATCAGCTTTCGGGCCGCCAGTGTGGAACAGAGATTATTCATGGTTCCGTAGATCCCCGCCGACCGCCATCCCTCCATGGGACAGTTTTCATACGCAACCGTGACGCCGAGATCCTCCGCATACTTTATAATGGGGGTAAATATCCTCTGATATTCCATCAGATTCTTTTCGAAAGAACCTTCTTCCAGATCCCACTCATGATTGTAGCCCACAAAGGAACCCACCGTGATGCCGTTGACATCTCCACCCATCAGGGCGGCCATCCGGATCAGCCTCAGAAGGTGATCCTGATTACTGACTCTCTCCGAGGGATCTCCTCCGATGAGGTTTTCAAAGGCACCGATTGAAAAATGCAGATCAGCCTTATTGAAGGCGTCCACCACTCTGCGGGCGGAATCGGAATCAAAGCCCTCGTAATCCAGATGGGTGGCCACATGGTCCTGCCTGCTGCCGTCCCTCCGGAATACACAGAGCTCGATCCCCTGCAGTCCGATCCGGCCGGCTGTTTCTATCAGTTCATCCATGGTTCTGCCGGGAAAAGCGGAACTCATCATCCAGACCGGATTATTCACAGTGCTACCTCCACCCATTTATCTGTTTCTGCACTCTCTATAATTCCTTCGCACAGGAGCATCTCTCCCAGACCGTCTTTCAGGGTGGGATAATCAGGCTTTCCCGCAGCGCTTTCTCTGCCGAGTATGTCACTGTAGAATTCTCTGAGCATGAATTTCAGCGTATCTCCGTATCCTTCCTGATGCCCTCCCGGGTATCCGCACATGGCAGCCGCCCGTGAACTCATCAGGCTGGGATCTTTCATAATCACTTCATTGGGAGTGTCCCTGTGTCCTATCGTCATGCGGTTGGGAGCCTCCGAATTCCAGGTGTAGGAGGCCATGGTTCCCGACTGTCTGAACTCCATATAGTTCTTGTAGCCGGCCGTCACCTGACTGACCGTCAGATTGCCCATGGAGCCGTTGTTGAACCGGAAGAAAATCTGGGCGTAGTCTTCCGTATCCACCTTGTAGGAGGTATACCCTTCCCGGCTTCCAGAAGACCCCTTGTCGAAGGTCAGGTCCCTGCCGTCGGCTCTTTTCAGTCTTGTATCGAACATCCTGCCGAACTGGGCAAAGACGGATCTGATCTTCAATCCTGTTGCATACTGGGCCATATCCATCCAATGGGTACCGATATCGGCCACCGCTCTGGACTTTCCGCTCAGTTTCGATTCCAGTCTCCAGCTGTAATCGGTCTCATGAAGCAGCCAGTCCTGCAGGTAGGTGCCCTGCAGGGCGAATATATCTCCGCTTTCTTTATTGAGATTCCTCTGCCGGATCTCCTGAACCATGGGATAGCAGCGCAGGTTGTAATTTACTGCCGCCTTCAGTCCCTTCTTTTCGGCCAGAGTCATCAGTTCTTCCGCCTCGATGGAGTTCAAGGCAAGGGGTTTTTCACAGATGACATGTTTTCCCTGATCCAGAGACTCCTTGACCATGGAGTAGTGAAGGTGGTTGGGGGTACAGATATGAACGACATCGATGTCGTCTCGTTTTAAAATCGTTCTGTAATCGCCGGTGGATTCGGGAATGCCCAGACCCGCTGCAGCCGCCGCCGCTTCATCGTCGGAGATCCCGGCTACGGCAACAAGATCCGCCAGTCCGGCATTCCTGCGCACGGCCTCGGCATGGACCGGACCGATAAAACC
>QKJO01000239.1 GCA_003249275.1 Spirochaetaceae bacterium | reverse complement strand
CGGCTCTGCAGCTCGCATCCAGCTGGCCCGGCCTGCGCTACCTGGATCTGGATGTGCCCTATCTTCTGAAAGAACCGTCTGAGGGGTATGGTTTTGCCGCTCCGGGAGAGGGCCGGCTCGTGATCCTTTGATGAATCCTTGATACCGTTTTGTAGTAAAAAAAATAAATTACTACACTTTGGTGTTTATTTGTTACGATACTAGAAAGACTCCATTTCGTAATTGGTTATCCTCCCTGAATAAAGAAATATTGAACTCTATTGGCATGGAGTTTGCTTTTACTAAATGGAATTGAACCACTTTATTCTACGGAATAGATTGAAAACTAGGAGAAATCAAATGAGAAACGCAACGATGAACGGAATCAGTTCGAAAAAAAGAATTCTGATTCTGGCCCTCTCTGTCTTCCTCACTGCCGGACTTTTCGCTTCCGGCGGACAGGAGAGCAAGGGACAGGCAAGTCCTTCAGCCGCCAAGAAGGATATGGTTGTCATGGCATTCCAGCTGGATGACCTGATTACTTTTGACCCCGCCGAAGTATACGAACTCACCGGTATGGAGATGATGGCAAACATCTACGACAGACTTCTGTTCTTCCCCTCCGATGATATCGAAAATCCCCAGCCCGGTCTTGCCGAAAGCTGGTCTGTTTCGGATGACGGAAAAACATACACCTTCAAAATCAGAAAGGGTGCAACTTTCCACTCCGGAAACCCTGTTACGGCTGAGGATGCAGCCTGGTCTCTGCAGAGAGTCATTAAACTGAATAAAGGTCCCGCTTTTATAATCGGCGACCTCGGTTTCACTGCCGAAAATGTAGACTCCATGATCAAAGCTGTTGATGAGTCCACCCTGGTTGTCACAACCGGTGCGGTTTATGCTCCCAGCTACGTCATAAACTGTCTGTGTTCCGGTCCCGGATCTATCGTAGACAAGAAAGAAGCCATGGCTCATGAAGCGGGCGGCGATTTCGGCAACGGCTGGCTGAAGACCGGTGATGCCGGATCAGGTCCCTTCAAGCTGAACACATGGAAGGCCAACGAACTTGTTATGCTGGACCGCTTTGACGGTTACTGGAAAGGCGCCGCCTCCATCAAGAGAGTCGCTCTGAGACACGTTCCCGAGAGTGCTTCCCAGAGACTGATGTACGAAAAAGGTGATGTGGATCTCGCCAGAAACCTGAGCCCCGAAGACATCGCCACTCTGGGTAAGAGAGAAGATACTTCCGTCAGAAGCATCCCCCAGGGAGCCATCTACTACATGGGTCTGAACCAGAAGAATACCTACCTCGCCAAGCCTGAGGTCAGAGAAGCTCTGAAATGGCTGGTGGATTACAAAGGTATCGAGCAGAACATCCTCAAAGGAACAAAAGTCATCCACCAGTCCTTCCTGCCCGCAGGAGTCCTCGGTGCCATCGATGACAATCCCTACACCTATGATGTTGAAAAAGCCAAGGCTCTGCTGAAGTCGGCCGGTCTGGCTGACGGTTTCAAGATCACCATCGACGTGACCAACGCCTACCCCACAAATGTAATTGCCGAAGCCATCCAGGCCAACTTTGCCAAGGCCGGAATCGAGCTTGAAATCCTCCCCGGAGACAACAAGCAGACTCTGACCAAATACAGAGCCAGACAGCACGACATCTACATCGGACGCTGGTCTCCCGACTATGCGGACCCCAACTCCAATACACAGGGATTTGCCTGGAACCCCGACAACTCTGACACCAGTTCCACCAAGCTTCTGGCCTGGAGAAACTCCTGGGACATCCCCGCCATGACCAAAGAAGCGGAAGCCGCCCTTATTGAAAGCAATGTAGCCAAAAGAAAAGCCATGTACGAAGCCATGCAGAGAGAGCACCTGAAGACCTCTCCCTTCGTTCTTATGTACCAGGATATCCTTGTTGTTGCCCAGAAAGACTATGTTTCCGGATTTGAAATCGGACCAAGCTCCGACTATATCTACTACAAAGATATTACTCTGAAATAATCCTGTAGAATCATAAGACTTATATGAAGCCTACGGGCGGAATCCTCCGGGGTTCCGTTCCGGGGCTGTTATTATAAAAAAGGAATTCAAAAATGAAATCTTTTCTTGGTCATACGCCGCAAATCGTCAAAACGGTGATCCGCCTCCTTCTGAGCGTGGCCGTCACTTTTCTGGGTTTGCTGGCCGTCACATTTTTCATCGGAAGAATCGTTCCCATCGATCCGGTTCTGGCTGTTGTCGGAGACCGGGCCAGCGAAGCTGCCTTTGAGATGGCCCGCGAAGAGCTGGGGCTGAATCTGCCCCTTTACAAACAGTTTGCTCTCTATGTGAGCAAAGCGGTCCACGGAGATTTCGGGACCTCTCTGCTGACATCCAATCCTGTGAAGGAAGATCTGAAAAGAGTGTTTCCCGCCACAATGGAACTGGCTACCCTGGCCATCATCATCGGTGTTCTGATCGGTATTCCCGCCGGGATACTCGCCGCCGTCAAAAAGGGAAAATGGGTCGACCATGTTATAAGGGTCATCGGCCTTATCGGCTACTCCATCCCTGTCTTCTGGCTGGGGCTTATGGGCCTCCTTATTTTTTATGCCAGACTCAACTGGGTGGGCGGCCCCGGCCGTATCGATATCCTCTGGGAGGGGATGGTCCCGACCCAGACCGGGGTTCTGCTGATCGATGCCGCCCTGGCCGGCGAGTGGGAAGCCTTCGGCGACGCCCTCTCCCATATCATCCTCCCTGCCCTTATTCTGGGGTATTTCAGTATTGCCTATATCAGCCGGATGACCCGGAGTTTCATGCTGGAACAGCTGCAGCAGGAGTATATCCTCACGGCCCGCATCAAGGGCGTGTCTGAGTTTAAAGTCATAATGAAACACGCCCTGGGGAATGCCTGGGTCCCTCTTGTGACGGTCATCGCCCTCAGCTACGGAAGCCTCCTGGAAGGTTCCGTACTGACGGAAATGGTTTTCTCCTGGCCGGGGCTTGGCTTCTATATCACCAACTCCCTGATGAACGCCGATATGAACGCCGTACTGGGCGGAACAATCGTGGTCGGAACTGTCTTTATCGTTCTGAACCTTCTGTCCGACCTGCTGTACAGACAACTTGATCCGAGGGCACGCACATGACACATACGACATTAAAACAATGGCTGATTGCCGATATCCCCGAATCCAGGTTTCAGGCCTGGTGCGGAAAA
>QKJO01000191.1 GCA_003249275.1 Spirochaetaceae bacterium | reverse complement strand
TGGTCTTTCCCTCATTCCTCTGATCATGATGTTCCTTGTGTCCTTCAGGCTCTCCTACAATATGATTTACAAGAGCACCAAAGCCAACGCCGAGATGGTGATCGACAGGGTCCGGGAGGAAATCGACGGCCTCCTGACAGAAACCCTTTCCGTGGCCAGCAGCATCGCCGGCAATGCCATCATCCAGGAAGCCCTCAAGAGCAACTTCAATCCGGAGAACAGGCAGTTTTCACTGAACGCCGACGCCGCTGAAGAGCTGTTGCAGATTTTCAGGTACAGGGACGAACTTTTCGGAATTGCCGTGATTGGAGAGAACGGACAGAGTCTGATCAGCACGGATCTTACCCTCCAGGATGACGACTTCCGCCGGAAGTACTGGTATCGGGATGTCCTGCAGTCGCCTCAGCCTCCGGTCATGTTTCCACCCCACCTGAACTCCTTCGTCTTTGATACGGAAGTCAATGATTTTCTGACCCTCGCCATACCGGTGGAGGACGAACTCTCATCCCTGAGAATCGGAGTTATTCTGATCGATATTGAAGAAAGGGTTCTGAAGGAGATTCTGCACAACAGACTGGGGAAGAGGGGCTATCTCTTCGTCCAGTACAGCCGTTCCGGTTTTACGAGCTCCCACGGGCAGGCTCCCGACTCCGATTACCTCATTCGACTTGCCAACAATGAAGGCATAGAGGATGAACTGCTGGACAGAAACAGGGAGATCGTTCTCATCAGGGATCTTATACTGGAGGATATGAAGCTCGCCACCGTCGTGTCCCTTGTCGAACTGACGAGAGACAGCCGCCAGATCGGATCCGTGCTTATGGTTCTTATCCTCTTCAGCATGGGGCTGTCGGTTCTGATGGCTTCCATTCTTTCGGGAAGCATCGCCCAGCCCGTGCAGAAGATGCGCGACCTTATGCTCCAGGTCCAGAAAGGCGACCTCACGGTAAGGATGACCGACATACCCCGTGACGATCTGGGTGATCTGGGGAGAAGCTTCAACCAGATGATCCAGAGGATACAGAATCTGATGGATGATGTCCGGGAAGATCAGATTCAGCTCCGTAAGGCGGAACTCAGGACCCTGCAGGCCCAGATCAATCCCCATTTTCTCTACAACACTCTGGACTCCATCAACTGGCTTGTCCGGGAGGGACGCAATGAGGACATCATCTCCATGGTGACCTCCCTGACGACCCTCTTCAGAACCGGCATCAGCAGGGGGCAGGACATCATTCCACTCAGGGAGGAGTTTTTCCATATCAGCAGTTATCTGACGATTCAGAAAATACGGTACGAGAACAAATTCTACTATGAGATGGACATTGATGAGGCTGTAATGGATTCTATGACGCTGAAGCTGATCCTCCAGCCTCTGGTTGAAAATGCCCTTTATCACGGAATCAAAATGAAAAAGGGGAAGGGGCTGATCTCAATCAGGGCCCGGAAAGTCAATGCCCTGATCCTGCTGGAGGTCTCAGATAACGGGGCCGGCATCCCGGAAGAGAGGATGGAGGAAGTCAGAAATGCCCTGTCCGGGGCAAAGGAAAGCAGTGAACGGACGGTCTACGGTCTGAAAAACGTGAATGACAGGCTTAAAATTTACTACGGGGATCTCTATGGACTCACTCTTCACAGTGTTCCCGGAGAGGGGACGACCGTCACCATCAGAATGCCCGGAGAGAAGGTTTGAAATGATTAAAATCCTATTGGTCGATGACGAAGAGATTATAAAAACCGGTTTGAGGAAGGAAGTCCGATGGAATGATGCAGGCTGCATGATATCCGGTGAGGCTTCCGACGGGCAGGAAGCTCTGGACATGATTAAAAAAGATCCGCCCGATGTTGTCATCTCCGATATCAGAATGCCCTTTCTCGACGGACTGTCTCTGATGGAGGAAGCCAGAAAACTCTATCCCGATCTGTTCTTTCTGTTTATCAGCGGCCATGACGAGTTCAGCTATGTGCAGAAGGCCCTCAAACTCGGAGCCAGCGACTATATCCTCAAGCCCATTGAACCGGACTATCTACAGGGGAAACTCCGGGAGATAGCCGGCGAGCTGGGAAGCAGAAACAAAAAAGAAGCCGCTCTGGATATCAGCAGGCGTGAAGATGCAAGGCGTTTCCTCCAGCAGATCATATTCAGCAAACGGACAGATGAATCCGCCCTCCGGGAGGAGGCTCGGGAACTGAATCCGGAACTGGAGCACAGAACCTATCAGATCCTGTCTTTTCAAATCGATCATTTCTACAGCTACGGGGGACAGGAGGATGATCAGGATCAGGAGAATATCAGGCAATCCTTCTACGACCTGATGCTGCTTTTTCCGGCGGATTCTTTTTCGAGGATAACCGAATCATTGAGGGACTTTGATCTGTGCATACACGCCGGTTCACCGGACGATCTGACCCGGCTGAGGGAAGAGGTTCTTGCAAAAATAGAGACCGAGTCCAGGTCCCTGGATTTTACCTTCAGCATTGGCATCGGCGACCCGGTTCTTCATCTGAGCCGGCTGAGTCACTCCTTCTCCCAGGCCAGAAAGGCCAGAGAGCTGAAATTCATAAAGGGAGAAAGCAGGGTATTCACAAGCGGCGACTATGAAGACTTTTCCAGGAATATGCAGGAAGAGAAGATCCTGCAGACTCCTGAGGCCCTGATCTCCGCCATCAGGGAGGGAAAGGCGGATGAGATACCCGGTCTCCTGTCGGAAATTGAGAAGAGCGTCCTCACCGCATCCAACGCCAGGACGGCACTGAACTGGCTCGCTTCCGATATCCTTCTGCAGATAATAAAACTCATGGAGGAACGGGAGCTGTCTATAGAGGAAGTCATGGATGATCCTCTCCTCGAATGGAAGGAGCTTGGCAAATGCTTCACAGCAGAACAGTTCCTCAAGAAGCTGGAGGGAATCCTGATGCCCATCGCCCGGTATCTTCACATCCGGAAGGACTATCACTCCTCCCAGATCCTGGATCTCAGTCTGAAATACATCCGGGAACATTTTACCGAGGGAAGTCTCTCCCTGGAGGATGCCGCAGCCAAAGCCTGCATGAGCCCCTGTTATTTCGCCGTTATATTCAAACAGGAGACCGGACGCACATTCAACCGCTACCTGACGGATCTCAGAATCAACAAGGCCAAGGACCTCGTTCTTTATACCGATCTGAAAAGCTATGAAATCGGTCCGAAG
>QKJO01000132.1 GCA_003249275.1 Spirochaetaceae bacterium | reverse complement strand
TGATTCAGCAGCCGGGCGACTCTGTCGGGAAAATTAGAGATGATCATATCAACATTCATCTCCCTCAAGAACAGAATTTCTTCTTCGCTGTTTGCCGTATAGGGATGAATCAGGACTCCCGCCGAGCGGCACTCCTGCACTGTCCCGGGGGTTAAGGTTTTAAAATGGGGATGATAGGCTGCCGCCCCCGCTTCCAGGCAGTACTTTGCCGGATGGTAGAGGGTCGAGAAGCTCAGCAGCCCGGTTTTTACCGCACTGTCCAGCTCCCTGCAGTGCACCATGGAGTGATGGTTGAAACTGGAATAGATGACCCTGTCCTTCAGCTTGTGAGAGTCTACAAGTTCCAGAACCTTCTGCTCCATACCGGGGTAGGGGACGATGCTGTTTTTCAGTTCCAGATTCAATGCTATGGAACAGGAAGCAGCCAGTTCGAGAAGCTCTTCCAAAAGGGGCACACCCAGTCTCCTGAGCTCTGCAGCGCTGTGACTTGCCACGGGACCCGATGAAAGGGTTGTCCGGTTGACCGTTTCATCATGGATCAGGACAGGCACACCGTCGGAAGACATCTGAATGTCGGTTTCAATGCTGTCGGCTCCCAGTTCCGCGGCGAGCCGGAAGGCTTTCATGGTATTCTCTTTTTCATATCCGCTGGCACCCCGGTGGGCGCAGTTCACTATAGTCATGGAATATCCCCCTTCCGGACAGATTAGGACATTAACTGTTTAACTTTGATTAAAATCCGGTCAATACCGGATCTTTCCGCCGGCATCATTCCCTGTCTAATCCCTTGTACACCATCCGGGAATAGGGTTTACTCTTTGTTGAGAGGTGAAATGATGCAGAAAAAATTGATCAGGAATGCAAAAGCCGTTGTCAGCTGCGATGAACAGGACAAGGTCTATTACAACGCGGATATTCTCATCGATGGTCCGTGTATCGCAGCGATCGGACAGGGACTGCAGGACCCGGAGGCGGAGGTCCTGAACGCAGAGGGAATGATCGTCTACCCCGGTCTTGTGAACACCCATCATCACTTTTTTCAGACTTTTGTCCGCAACCTGAAGACGGTTGATATATCAAGCATCTCGGTCATTCAGTGGCTTGATGAGATTTATGAGATCTTCAAACTCATCGACTCGGATGCGGTCTATTACTCCTCTCTCACCGCCATGACCGACCTGATCAAGCACGGCTGCACCTGTGCCTTTGATCATCAGTACTGTTTTCCGAACACGACGGACAAGTTGCTCGTGGACCGGCAGATGGAAGCAGCTTCACTTCTGGGCATCCGCTACCATGCCGGACGGGGAGCCAATACGCTTCCCAGGGAAAAGGGAAGCACGATTCCATCCGAAATGCTTGAGACAACGGATGAGTTTCTTGCGGATTGCGACCGTCTGATCAGCGCTTACCACAATCCTGAACCCTTCAGCATGAGTCAGATTGTGATAGCTCCCTGTCAGCCCGTGAACTCCTACAGGGAAACCTTTGTTGAATCCCTGGCTCTGGCCAGGGGCAGGGGAGTGAGGCTTCATACACATCTGGGGGAAGGGGAGAATGCCCTGATGGTGGAACGCCGGGGAAAACGGACCCTGGAGTGGTGTGAAGATATAGGATTTTGCGGAGATGATGTCTGGTTCGCTCACGGATGGGAACTCACTCCTGAGGAGTATAAAGTCATGGCGTCGACAGGAACGGGCCTTTCCCACTGTCCCGCACCGGCCGTGCTGGGAGGTTTCCCCATTCTGGATATTCCTGCCATGCGGAGAGCGGGAATGAAGCTCAGCCTGGGCTGCGACGGATCAGCCACAAACGACAGTTCCAATCTCCTCGACTCCCTCCGGATGGCCTATCTGATGCAGTGCTTTCACAGCAAGGAACGGGGCGGCTGTCCTCAGCCTTATGATATCTTAAAGATGGCAGCGAAAGGCGGCGCCGATATGCTGGGGCGCGGGGATCTCGGTTCACTGGAGGCGGGAAAGGGGGCGGATCTATTTATGATCGATACCCGCAGGCTGGAACTGGCCGGGGCCTGCCATGATCCGGCCAATCTGCTTCCCCGCACCGGGGTTACGGGGCCTGTGGATCTGACTATGATCAACGGGAAGGTTATCTTCCGGAATGGACAGCTTATGGGTGCTGACGGCAGGGGAATCGATGAGAAAGTCCTCTATGAAGAGGCTGAGAGAGCCTGCAATAAGGCCATCCGGGGCAGAAGCCCGGCTTACAAATTCCTGTAAATCCTGGAAGGAGGAATCAGCTTCTCACCCTCCATTTGGATTGAAGCACGCTGTACTGAACACTGCCGTCCGGGGAGAGGAGGTGATGATTGAAGGCCTTTTCTTCCCCGGTCATGACGCACAGGGAACTGACGTCGTCGTCCAGTTTTGCTTCGGCGGTGAATTTGACATAGAGATAATCGAGGTAGAGCCCTTTGCGGAGTTCGGGAGGGATAGTCTCCAGAGCTCCGGCAACATAGCGCAGATTGTTCACATGGCCGTTGAAGTCGATATCAGAAGTACGTGCCTGCCGTTTCAATACCCAGCTGTTCTGTCCTTCATCGTATTTCTCTCTGAGAAAATCAGCTTTCTTCAGCAGTTCCTCAGACAGGGACGCATCAATTTTTAAGGTATCAACCGAAGGTTTTGTCAAAGCGGGATCAATCAATGCTCCCTCAGGACCGCTGCTTTCGGGCAGTGCGTGTTCAAAATCCTTCAACAGAACAGGCTTCATGCTCTCTTTGTTTACGATGAACCAGGTGGAGGTTCCGGAGGCGATGATCACCCCTTTTTCGTTCAATGCTACAAAATCACGAAGGACCTTTAATCCTCTGGCCCTGCTGTTCCAGGTCTTTATAACCACCTTCTCCTTCCAGTAGGGCAGTACTTCTTCAAAGCGGGCAGTCATGTCTCCGAGAATCCAGCTGAGTCCCTGTTTTTCAAGATGGAAGGCGGCAATCCCGTTGTCGGCATAGTCGAAAGCAACGGCATCCTGATAGTAACTGAGGAGCTGACAGGGGGTTAATCGGTAGCGATCATCCATATCGGCTATTCTGACATCATAAATGTTGGTTTTTACGGTTTGATGACTCATTTCTACAGTTCCTTGACATTTTTCGATGGAAATTTCTTTAAATCCATTATGCACGGTAATCAGGTGCTTGATCCACTCATCCCTCATTGCAGAACCGGTATA
>QKJO01000156.1 GCA_003249275.1 Spirochaetaceae bacterium | reverse complement strand
ACTGTTCACCAGCATCACATCTGTCAAAAGCCGGGATGAACTGGCAGCACTTCTCAAGTCCATGGAGCCTAAATATCCGGGCATCCAGTATCTGAGCCACATCCGGGACATGGACCCCCAGCGTCTGAATCTGATGCTGACGGGAGCCAGGGATTCCATAGAAACGATTCTTCAGTCAGGCCTCCTCAGCTCTCTCAACGAGAGCGCATCGGGAGCCACGGGTCTCATCGAGGTGATCCACTCGGATATGGGCGAGAAAAAGACTCAGCTTGCGGAGAAGTCGATCCTGATAGACAACTGGCAGGACACGGTCAGAAACTATCTAAGCTACTATGATTACAACAGCGGGGAAGCCAAATTCATCGAGATGATGGTCTACTATTTTCTGGAACCCAACTGTTTTTTCAGTGCCGAACTGACGGATCTTAAAAAGCAGGAGGTCATGAAGACCATGACTCCCGTCTGGATCTATCTGAAACCGGGAGAGAATCTTCTGGTCAAGGATACAGTGGTGACCTCTCTTGAACTTGAAAAGATCAATGCCTATCTGGACATGAAAGGGCGGGTGAATCTGAATTCTCTTGCATCGCCCTTTCTGTACACCCTGCTGGTTTTTGTTTTCATGGTCGTGCTGCTGATCGTTTTCCCCTCGGCTCTGGGGATTCTTGAAAAACCGAATATTCTGTTTTTTCTCTCCTGGATTCATTTAACCGTCACTCTTCTGCTGTTCCGGTTTCTCGCCATCCCCGGAGGAGTGCCGGCCGTTTTTTTTATGCCTACAGGACTGGTCGCCATCATCCTTTCCATTCTCAGAAACCGGAGAGAAACTTTTATTTTTGTCATCGTTCAGTCTGTGCTCGTGTTTTTTATCCTCAATATGAACTCACAGGCTCTCTACTTCAGTCTGTTCAGCGGCATCGGCTCCTCCCTCGTTATTGAAGGTGCGGTGAAGAGAATCGACCTGATTAAAGCGGGCCTTTTCCTGGCGCTGGTTCAGATCGTGCTGGGTCTGCTGATGATGCTCATCCTGCCGGTCTCTCTGAAGGTTCTTCTGCTGTCCGTACTGGTCGCCGGTCTGAACGGTATACTCAGCGGTTTTCTTTCCCTGACCATACTGCCCGTATTCGAGCATGTTCTCAATCCCTGTACGACCTTCCGTCTTCAGGAACTTTCGGATCTGAATACACCCATCATCAAGCGGATGCTGGCTCTGGCGCCGGGAACTTATTCTCACTCCATCAATGTGGCGAATCTGGCCGAGACAGGATGCAGGAATATCGGGGCTAATGCGCTGCTGGCCCGGGTAGGCGCCTATTATCATGATATAGGCAAGATCGATCAGGCCAAGTATTTCAGTGAAAATCAGAAAGAGTACAATAAACACGATGACATGAAAACAACACTTTCGGTCGCCGTTATTAAATCCCATGTTAAAATCGGGATAGAAATGGCCCGGAAACTGAATCTGCCGGAAGGGGTGATCGATATCATAGCTCAGCACCACGGCACGAGTGTGATCGAGTATTTCTATCAGCAGGCTGTGAAAGAAAAAGGGGCGGAGAACGTGTCCCTGGAAGACTACTCCCATAACGGTCCCCGTCCCCAGAGCAAGGAAGCAGCCGTCGTCATGCTGGCGGATATGGCGGAAGCCTCGACCAAAAGCATGGTGAAACCGACGGTGAATAAACTTGAAAAATTTTTATGGGACCTTATCATGGTCAGATTCAAGGACGGAGAACTGAATGAATGCGGCATGACCCTTCAGGAACTGGAGATCATAAAATCTTCCTTTGTTCATGTTCTTACGGGTCATTATCACACAAGAATCGAATATCCCGACAGAGCGGAAAGGAATCAGAATGACTGAAATCGACATCATCTCCCAGCTGAATGATGAACCGGAATGGATTGATCGCTACAAACACTTTGTAGAGACCTTATTAAAAGAAGAGAAACTGACAGACTGGGAAATTTCATTGACTCTCTGCCATGATCCCTATATAAAAGAATTAAACGCTCATTACAGGGAAAAAGATGAACCTACTGATGTTCTCTCCTTCTGTCAGAATGAAGGTGATGAAATCATGCAGATTCCCGGTGAAAACCTGAGTGCCGGAGATATCGTTATCTCCATGGACACCCTGGAACGACACTCAGAACTGTACGGCGTACCACTGGAAGAAGAACTGAAAAGAGTGACGATTCACGGCGTTCTGCATTTGAAAGGAATGACCCACGAAACCAGAGATTCTGACGAAGAGATGCTGGTGTATCAGGAAAATCTTCTGAAGAAAATTGGAGATATTAGGGTATTTTGAGGTGAAGATTATTAATTTTCTGTATAAAAAAAAGGAAGATCGCAGTTCGATCGTCAATCATGAGGCGCTTACAGACCTTAACCTGGACGAGAAGGGAATGATCAAAGGGGTTGTGGAACTTTCGGATACAAAAATCAAGGAAGTTATCATACCCAGAATCGACGTAATCTTTATTCCTGTTGATATTCAGGAGGATGAACTGTACGAAATCCTTGTGGAATCGGGTCACTCCCGTTTTCCCGTCTATGAAGATACAATCGATAACGTCATCGGTGTGCTCTATGTCAAAGACCTTCTGAGTTTCATTGTCAAAAAGAAACATCTCGTCATAAGGGATGTCATGAGAAAGGCCTATTTCGTGCCCGAGAGCATGAAGCTGGATGCCCTGCTTAAAGAGTTCAAGCACAGGCGTGTTCATATTGCCATCGTCGTGGATGAGTACGGCGGCGTTTCGGGAATTGTCTGCATGGAGGATATCATCGAAGAGATCGTCGGCGATATTCAGGATGAATTCGACAACGAGGACGACGACCTTCTGGAGATAGGCGAGGGTACCTATCTCTGCGACGCCAGAATGAACATTGAAGAACTGAATGAAAAACTTTCACTGGGACTGCCGGAGGAGAAATTTGATACCTTCGGCGGTTTTGTATTTGATCTGTTCGGGAAAATTCCCGTCAAATTCGAGAAAGTCCAGTACAACAATCTGGATTTTATAATTCAGACCATGGACGGTCATAAAATCAAGACCGTAAAGATTGTATTCAGGGATAATGCTGCAGCCGAATAGATTGTTCATATTTATTTTCATATTCTCGGCAGCTCTTCTTCAGGCCCAGTCCACCCCCCTGGACCTGTACAACAGCGGGCAGTCTTCTCTCAGGATGGGG
>QKJO01000001.1 GCA_003249275.1 Spirochaetaceae bacterium | reverse complement strand
CCTCCGTAATGAACTCGGTCTACAGAAAGACGGTCCACGGCGGAACCCTTTCAAGTTTTACCGCATCCGGAACTGTAAAGAAACCCCTGAGGGATGCCGGCTTTACTATAAAAAGGAAAAAAGGATTCGGCACCAAAAGGCATATGATCCAGGGGATCAAGTCTTGAAACAGAACTTGAAACCCTGTAAAACATATCAATCTGTCATCGGAAGGAAAATTTATGAAATTGAACCGGACCAAAATCGTGGCGACAATCGGACGTTACAATGATGTGAAATTCATCAAAAGCCTCTACAAGGCGGGAGCAGGAGTATTCAGACTGAATACAGCCCATCAATCCACGGAAGAGTCGGAAGAGATCATCAAAAGGATCAGAGAGGTTTCCGACAGGGCCGCCATTCTGATCGATACAAAGGGTCCTGAGATCAGGACGGTAGATATTGCCCAGCCCATAGAAATCAAAGAGGGAGAAGAGATCTTTATCATCCCTCAGGGGGAGACCAGAGAGGGTCCTCATTTTTCAGTCAGTTACAACAAGTTCTGCGACGCCATGAAGAGAGGAGCCGAAATACTCATCGATGACGGTGAGATGTCGCTCATTGTGATCGACATGGAGGAAGATCAGCTCAGGTGCATTGCCAATAACTCGGGAGTGATAGAAAACAAAAAGAGCGTCAACGTCCCCGATATTCCCATAGCCCTTCCCTCTCTGACTAAAAAAGATGAGGAATTCATCCATTTTGCCGCCAAAGCGGGTGTGGATTTTATCGCCCACTCCTTCGTCAGAAACAAGGAAGACCTGCAGGCCGTCCAGAAGATCCTCAACAGATACAACAGTCCCATCCGTCTTATTGCAAAGATTGAAAATATGGAGGGTGTGAAGAATCTGGATGAAATCCTCGACAACTGTCACGGAGTCATGGTCGCCAGGGGAGATCTGGGCATTGAACTGCCTGCGGAAGAAGTGCCCCTCGTTCAGAAAAGGATCATCCGTCAGTGCATCAACCGGAGCAAGGTGGTCATAACGGCAACCCAGATGCTCCATTCCATGATCAAGAACCCCAGGCCCACCAGAGCGGAAGTCAGCGATGTTGCCAACGCCGTCCTCGACGGTACGGATGCTCTTATGCTGTCGGGAGAAACCGCTTACGGCGACTATGCCCTGGAAGCAGTCAAAATGATGGCATCCATCGCTCAGGCCTGCGAGTACCGAAAGAAGAAAAAGGACAAGAAAAAAAGGCATCCCGGCATCAACCGTGTCCGGCTGCAGATGATCTCCTCTGCGGAAGTCACATCCAGAAAACTGGGTGCTAAAGCGATCATCGTCCAGACCGATACGGGCCGATCGGCCTGTCTTCTCGCCTCCCTCCGGGGCAAGACACCCATTCTGGCTCTCAGTCCCAATCCGACGGTTGTCCGTCAGATGGGACTCAGCTACGGTGTTCATCCCTCCCATCTGAAGTCTCAGGAGACTCTGGATGAAATGGTGGGAGAATCGGTCAGAACCGTTCTGGACGAGGGACTGGTCGGCAGCAGCGATCTTGTGGTACTGGTCGGTTCGTCGCCCAACAGATCAACAGTGACCAATTTTATTGAAGTGGGAGAGGCTTCACTCTTTCTGGGAGGAAGAGAGTAGTTCCTTCTCCTGATCCAGGATCGATTTCACAGCCAGTGCGGCCGATGAAAAGGCAAACTGGAGGTTGTATCCTCCCGTTTCCCCGTCCACATCAAGAACTTCTCCCGCAAAGTACAGTCCCGGGTACAGTCTTGACTCCATGGTCCGGGGATCGACTTCCCGCAGGGAGACTCCGCCCGCCGTTACCATGGCCTGATTGAATCCTCCGGCAGCATCGACGAGATAGGCATCGGCTGTCAGGGTTTTAATCAGAGACGTCCTCTCTTTACGGCTGATCTGGGACATCTTCACATCCGGATCGATTCCCGAACGTTCCAGAAGCAGCCGGATGAGCCCTTCGGTCAGCCCTTTTCCTGCAAGCCCGTTGAGAACACTCTTTTTTCCTGCCGATCTGATTCTTTCAAGCAGATCATTCTCTGCAGATTCTGCATCTGTTTTACCGATCCAGGAAATCTGCAGTTCATCACCGGACTCCATAAACCGGCTGTTGTTCAGAACGACGGGTCCGGAAAAACCTTTGTGGGTAATCAGGAGATCTCCTTCAAAGGAATTCTGTTTTCTGCCTTTTCGGAAGAGATCAATCTTTACGGGAAGGGCGGTACCTGATGAAGAGACGAGGGGAAAATTGCGGATGAACACCGGCGTCAGCGCCGGTTTGGGGGTGGTGACGGTATGCCCCAGACCGGCAGCAAGAGAAAAGGCGGAACCGTTGGAACCGGTCCCCGGATAGGACTGTCCCCCTCCGGCAAGAATCACCTTCTTCGCCCTGTATTCCCGGTCGCGGGTACGGAGAATAAAAAGTCCATCCTGCCTTCGGATCGATTCCACTTCCTGTTTCCAGAAAAGCTGGCCTTTGATCCTGCACAGCCTGAGGAGCAGATCTCTGACATCCGAACTTTTGCGGCTGACGGGGAATACCTTCCCATCTCCTCTGTCTTCGCAGGGAAGTCCGTTATCGTGAAAGAAGGAGATCAGACTATTATTGTCAAAATCCATGAGGGCATGCCTGACGAACCGCTGGGCCTGTCCGTATCTGTCGGGAAATTCCCTGATGGAACCGGACCTCGTAAGGTTGCATTGACCGCCGCCGCTTGTCAGAAGCTTCCGGCCGCACTGATTCGTTCCTTCCAGCAAACCGAATTCAAAACCGGCCAGTGACGCTCTGGCGCCTGCGAACAGTCCGGCGGCACCTCCGCCCACTATCAACAGATGAAATTCCATTTCTCCCCCTGATGAAACTATACAGGAACGGCAGCTTCAGGAAAAGCATTCTGCAAAGATGAAAACAACTCTGACCGGAATCTGTTAAAATATTCGATAATAAATAATCGATACCTCTTTACACATCCCAAACTTCTGTTATTATCAATGATTATGATAGGCATCACTGAATATACTAAAACATTGATAGAAAAGTTATCCGAAAATTTCAACATAACCAGAAATTTTAATATTTCTTCGTTTTTTTTCGATTTTCACGCACAATTAAATATAAAAAATTCAAAGTTTGCCGTTGTGAAAGAGGTTAAGATCTACGAATTCGAGAACAATGAACATTTAATCGTTAAAATT
>QKJO01000094.1 GCA_003249275.1 Spirochaetaceae bacterium | reverse complement strand
TCTGCATTGACCTTACGAATGCGGATGTCAGTAATTTCCATACAGCTCCTCCTACCGCTTTAGTGCAATATAAACACATTATATTACAAGTGCATCAGGAATGCTATGAAGGAAATAAATTCTTTCAACAAAAGGAAACTGCCCCGAAAGAGCCTCTTCCGCAGCCGTGGCCGACCCGCGGGATTCAAAAAGTCCGAACAACGCACTTCCGCTTCCCGTCAAACCTGCGAATACAGCTCCTGCATCATAAAGAAGATTGGAAATAAACTCAAGTGGTTTATTGTCATTTCTGTAAGATTCCATGAAGCTGTTGTAAAAGGGCCATTCACGGGGGGATCTGGTGAGGTAGGAATCGATCATATCTTCTTTGGTCAGAACATATTGATCAAGAATTCCCGCCCCTCTGGCCCTGTCCACCCGGGCATAGGCGGCACCCGTAGAAATCCCCTCTCCCGCCGGTTTGACAAGGACGCCGTGAAGGTCCGGCACAGATCCGGCATCCTCAAGAATCTCACCCCGCCCGGTCACGAACGCGGAGGGATATTTCAGAAAAAAGGGAACGTCGCTTCCCAGTGATTCGGCCATTTTAAACAGTGCGGTTTCACCCGGATGACAGTCCAGTAAATGAACAAGGGATTTCAGAACAGCGGCCGCATCGGAGGATCCTCCGCCCAGTCCGGCTTCGGTTGGAATCCTCTTGACCACATCAACCGCGACGCCTCTGTCATCACCGCTGAGCTCTCTGAATTTCTCGATCGCTTTCCATATGAGATTTTTGCGGGGCTCACAGGGAAAGTCGCCGTTGATGATGATTTCACCTTTACCGCCGGTGAGGGACAGGGTGATATCATCAAAAAGACTGACGGCCTGAAAAATGGAACAGATATCGTGAAATCCGTCCGTACGGAGGGCTCCGACATGCAGGTGGAGATTGATTTTGGCGGGAGCCTGTATTTTAACTTTTTTCATGCGAAGCATCACCCCGGACGATATAATGGCATCCTCTGGAGTGCCGGTTGTTGTAGGCGGCTCTGGTAATTACCGTCGCCGTCAGCACAGAGTTGCGAAGCTCCACCAGCTCTCTCGTGAGACCGGCCTGCCTGTAAAAGCGGTCAATCCTGTGGGCATGATAGTTAAGGTCGGCCAGTGCCCGGGCAAGACGTTTTGTTGAACGGATAATCCCCACATAATTCCACATAAGGCTCTTGATTGTGTGGATATCGCTCTTTACGAGTATGGGATCCACCTTGTCTTCGTTGGCGGGAAAAATCCATTGCGGGATTGACCGGCGCATATTCAAAGAAGGTTTCTCATAATTGTCAGCAATGGACCAGCCGGCTCTCAGACCGAGGACAAGCCCTTCCAGCAGTGAGATGGATGCCAGCCTGTTGGCACCGTGCACACCAGTACAGGCGGTTTCGCCCACGGCGTAGAGACCGGGGATGGAGGTCTGTCCATTCATATCCACTTTGACGCCGCCGCAGAAGTAGTGGGCAGCGGGAACAACCGGTACCGGTTCTTTTGTGATGTCCAGACCGACTTCCAGACACTTGCTGTAGATTCCCGGAAACCGTTTGGGAATATCGATTTTCATTCTGGGAGTATCTAGGTACACGTAGGAGGAGCCGCAGCGTTCCATTTCCATATAGATGGATCGGGAAACCTCATCCCGGGGAGCCAGATCCTTCAAACTGGGGTGATATCTTTCCATGAAGGGCTCGCCCTTCCTGTTGATCAGAATGGCACCCTCACCGCGAACAGCTTCCGAAATCAGGAAATTCTCCGCATCCCGGTGATAGAGGGTTGTGGGATGAAACTGGACATACTCCGAGTTGATCAGAGCGGCGCCCGCCTGGTAAGCCATGGCGATGCCGTCTCCCGTCGCGACAGAGGGGTTGGAGGTATGCAGATAGAGATTGCCGATGCCCCCTGTTGCCAGGATGACGGAACCGCCGAAAACCGTACTCACCGATTTGGTCTCGCAATTGAGGATGTAGGCCCCGATGATCCTGTTTTTGCCGTATCTGGCCTGAGTGTCCTTTGAGTGATGACAGCTGGAAATGAGGTCGATGGCCATGTGAAAGGGAAAGATCTGAATCCCCTTCAGCTTTTTGACATACTCCAGCATTCCCAGTTCTATTGCCTTTCCGCTGATATCCCGATCGTGATAGATGCGCCTGACCGAGTGAACCGCCTCTCTGGTCAGATCCAGTTCACCCTTGCTGTTTCTGGAGAAAGGAATCCCCAGTTTATCGACCAGGTATTCATCCACCAGCGCCGGACCCGTCCGGGCAAGAATGGAGACAGCTTCGTTGCTGTTGAGGTAATCCCCGGCCTTGATGATATCCTCGGCAAGAAGATCAGGGGTATCTTCACTCCCTGTACCGACAATCCCGCCCTGGGCATAGTAGGTATTGGATTCCTCCAGAACACCCGATTTGCTGAAGATGCCGACATTCAGTCCTTTTTCACTGGCGGTGATCGCTGCAGCCAGCCCCGAGATTCCCGTACCCAGAATAATCAGGTCAAATTGGTTAATTTCAGACAACATCTACTCCATAACGAGAGAAAAGTCGAAGGCCTTTACAGAATGGGTCAGTTTCCCGATGGAAATGTAATCCACCCCTGTATTGTTATATTTTTTAATTTTTTCCAGGTCCATGTTTCCCGATGCCTCAAATTCGACACCTTCCTGCCTCAAGGCAACCGCTTCAGCCGTTTTTTCAGGGCTCATATTATCCAGCATGATGACGTCGACGCCGCACTCAAGTGCTTCTTTCACCTCATCAATGGTCCTGCACTCCACCTCAATACGGTAATGGTCGCCCCAGCGGTCTCTCACACGGCTGACGGCTTCGGTAATTCCGCCGGATGCATCGATATGATTGTCCTTGATCATGACCATGTCATACAGTCCCATTCTGTGATTCTGACCGCCGCCCATCTTGACGGCATATTTGGAGAGGGTCCTGTAGCCCGGCAGGGTTTTGCGGGTATCGAGGATCACCACATGTCCCTTGTCCTCGGCCGCCCTTATATGCTCCGCAGTGCATGTGGCGATTCCAGACATGAAGGAGAGGAAGTTGATAGCTGTTCTTTCCGCTTCCAGTATGGCGGCTACGGGACCGCTGACGGTTGCGATTATATCACCCGGTTTGAGTTTATCACCGTCATTCATCTTTTTCCTGACCTGGATTCTGGAATCCACTTTG
>QKJO01000161.1 GCA_003249275.1 Spirochaetaceae bacterium | reverse complement strand
TTTCCGTCCTGGGAAGAGCACGGAACCATCGTTCATGAGGATACGGATTTCATAGAGTACTTCTCCCCCAGCAGGCCGGAGTATATTGACAAGCTATGAATCTTCAGCCGGGCATTCCTGTTTGATGAACTGCCCGGCACAGTGGTATAGTGGGAAAGAAGGCGGAAGGAATGAAGGATCTATTCGTAATTGATGAGCAGAGAAAATCCACAGTCGACATCGTCGTCGACCGCATCAAAGATCTTCTGATCGAAAAGAAGCTCAAACCAGGGGATATGATTCCCAGCGAAATGGTCCTGGCTCAGAGTCTCCAGATCGGACGGGGTTCCATCCGCGAAGCCATGAAGATCCTTTCCGCCTACGGCATCATCGAAGTCCGCCGCGGGGCGGGAACCTTCATCAGCAGCGCCTCCAACCAGAAACTTTTCGACCCCCTGCTTTTCCAGATCCTCGTCAGAGAACCCGATTACAACAGCCTGATCGAAGTGAGGGAACTTATGGAGAGGGGCATCGTTGACCTGATCTTCAAGAATGCAACGGAAGAGGATTTTGAGAGGCTGGATCAGGCCATGGCCAAATTCGACCTCATCGAATCTCAGGACAACGTGGACAGAAGTCTGGGAGACTCGGCGGATATCGAATATCACCGGCTGATGGGTGAGATCACCCACAACCAGATCGTCTCCAACATGTACAGCTTCATCATCGACATGTTTTCACCCACCATCAATTCCTCCATCGGTTACGAGACCCACAAGGCCATGCACACGGCCATCATGGATCGCAGTTATGAAAAGGCCATGGAGATGGTCAGGATTCATACCGGGGTATGGAGTCACTCGCCCAAAAATAAATAAGCCCCGTTTCCGGGGTGAATACCCATCCCGGGGCTCCGGGTATTACTGCCGCCGTATCCGGATGGCAATCCCTTCTCTGGCAGGCAGTTCCACTCTGATCTTCCCCGACAGATTCCGTCCTCCCGGCGTGACCGTCATCTCCCAGGTATCGATGACATCGATCTCCCAGGCTCCCTCGTCGGGCAGGTCCAGCAATCTGAAAGAGGGCTGGTGGACCCCGAAGTAAAAGAGACCGAACTCGGGGTAGACGCCGCAGCCCATGGCTTCTCCCGGTTTGGGCATAAACCCTTCTCCGGCTTTGAAGATGCGGACACCCTGTGACGGGAATTCATCGATGATCTTCTTCATAAAGGCGATCCTTTCCGGGCTGCTTCCGTGCAGTTCTCCCCCCTTGCTCCACCACAGGATCTCATCCGGGTGGAGGTAGGTTTCGCCGTGCCCCGTATAGGCGGCCGAGGCGAATCCCATCCAGAACCGGTGAGTCATCTCCCGTCCCGAGATATTGCCCCAATCACGGTCGATATTGCCTTCATAGCAGCACTCGTCGATGACCAGGGGTTTGTTGTACTTGTCAAACCACGCGGGAATGCTTTTAAAATCGCCCGACTGAATGCTGCAGTGGGTGATCCAGGGTTTTGTGTGATCGAAGAATCCCCTGCAGTTGTGGATGGATCTCAGATGGCTGTAGGGGTCGATCCTCTCCACCAGTTTCATATATCTGTCCCACTCGTGGATCGCCTTGTTCTGGAAGAGGTCGTACTCGTTGGCAAAGGCCCACCAGATATTCCGGAAGGCGCCCAGACGGGCCACCAGGTACTCCAGGAGCCGGTTGTTTACCTCTTCCGGCAGAGCGTCGAAGCCCCAGGCTCCGAAGTCGTAGGGATGGAAGAGGATCAGGTCCGCTTCAATGCCCAGTTCCATAAGCCTGAGGACGCAGTCGTCCAGATGGCGGAAATAGAGGGGGTTGAAGTGATCCAGGTCCCAGAAATCTCTCTTCCGGGGGGTATAGTCGTCCTGGTTTTCAGGGTTCCATTTTTCCTTCACCTCCCCGGGGAAGGGGTAGTGTTCCGGCTCGTTGTAGTTGAAGGTGTAGCGTTTGGGAAAGACGCAGAACCGGATCTTGTTGAAGGGGGAGTCTTCAAGGCTTTTCAGCGTTTTATTTTCCAGTTCCTTGCCCTGATGGTTCCAGACATAACAGGTTGTCCCTACCGGCCGGTAGGGTGTTCCGTCGGCATAGGCAAAGTGAATCCCGCCGGCCACCGAAACCGGGCCGTGGACTCCCGGGTCCGCTTTTATGCAACGGATGGTTCCCGATTGTCCCGACAGGGCTTGCAGGCTGCTTTCGGTCCGGATACTCCATTCCCCGGTCGAGTCGGGCATGAATCTGATCTTCCACTGATCGTCCCCGTCGTAGAATCCGGGAACACGCAGCTCCCGTCCGTCTTTTTCAAAAATGCCTGTCAGCTGTACTTCGGTGAAGGGATTGCCTGCGAAAGCGGCTTTCAGCGTAAGTTCGGTGTAATCCCAGAGGGCTGTTTCATGTTTACTGATAGTCATTGTTCAAGCTCCAGTATTCCGGTTCATCTCTCATAGTTAACATACCTGTGCCAGGGAATAAAATCTTTTTTATCAGAAAGCCGATTGCCTGCCGGGAAATATGATTCAGCTCTCTTTAAAAATAATTGAACCATTATTGAGACCTTTTAAATTCACATTTGCCCCGATCTGATTTATCGTCATATTTTTCCGGTACTTACCGGGATTGACGCCGGAAAGCCTCCGGAAAAGGGAATTGAAAAAGCCGATGTCGTTGTACCCGACAGAATTGGCAATATCAACGATGCACATTTCGGTAGTATGAAGGAGATGGATCGCCTGTTCTATCCGTAATTTCTGTACAAACTCCAGAATGGTCATATTATTGTACTGCTTGAAAATGCGCATAAGATGTTTCTGTGATATGAATAATGATTTGCTGAATGCGGCGAGATCAATATCAGCTGTGTAATTACTTTTCAGAAAACTGATGCTTTTATCAATTATGTATTTATGCCGGTTCTCGAGAACTGAAACATCATGAATGATGAAATTCAGCAGTTTGCATATGAGGATTTTCAGGTAGCTTTCCAGGATGACCTGGTAGTTGAAGGCTTTAAGAGTATATTCAGAAAACATCGAATCAAAAAGATCCGCCAGTATCCGGGTATCCCTGTTTTTCAAGGCCATATCATCTGAGATGGTATATCGGCGATTGTTTATGTAATGGGTAAAAAATATGGAATCTAAGGCTCCGTCGGATGAGATTTTCACCTTGTCATCCAGAAATTCCGGATCGATCAGGCAGTTGATGACATTG
>QKJO01000174.1 GCA_003249275.1 Spirochaetaceae bacterium | reverse complement strand
ACCTGGGCACGGAAGACCTGGGTATGGAAGACCTGGGTATGGAAGACCTGGGTATGGAAGACCTGGGTATGGAAGACCTGGGTATGGAAGACCTGGGTATGGAAGACCTGGGTATGGAAGACCTGGGCATGGAAGACCTGGGTATGGAAGACCTGGGTATGGAAGACCTGGGCGCAGATGATCTATCCGGAGCTGAAAAGTCCGGAGGTTTCTCCCTCGATAATGATCTGCCCGGTCTGGATGATCTTCCCGGACTCCCCGACAGTTTTGATGATCTTGGAGATCTGGGCGGCCTTGATGATCTGGATGCGGCCGGAGAGGATGATGCTGAACAGATTCAGGATCTTCAGGATGCAGGTGATGATGATCTGGAGGAGCTGTCTGAACTTCCCTCCGATGAGGACGGCTTCGACCTGGGCTCGGTGGATGAGGAATTCGATCTCACATCTCCGGATGAAGATATTCCCGAACTCGGCGGTCTGGACGAAATGTCCATGGATATGGAAGAAGATGAAGGGACCCCTCAGTTTTCACTTGACGGTTTCGGGGATGAATTCAATTTTCAGGAAGGCATCAGTTTTGATAATGATCTGGATGCGTCCCTGGACAGTCTGGATACCCTCGATGACACCTTCCTTATGGATGACTCGGAAGATGTGGAACTGGAAGAGGAAGATCAGTTTGAAATCTCTGAAGAGGACCTGGATGCTTTACAGGAGAGTCTCAGACGGCTGCCGCTGAATCTGAAAGTCTCCATCCAGGATGCTCTGGCTTTAGCCGACGATTTGACGAGTGTCCGTTACCGCAAGCTCATCTCCATGCTTATCAAGGGCAGTGCCCCCCGGCTTATCAATAACGAGTTTTTCAACATTACCGGTAAGAAAATTGAGCTTCCCAAGGGATATCAAAAACTTACCGGCCGTGAATTTGAAGTCCGCAAATCAGGATTCTTCTATCAGTTTGCCGAAAAGGGATGGCCTTTTCTAAGAATGGTTTCTGTAATTCTTGTCCTTCTGGGAATCACTGTATTTCTCAGTTTCCACTATATCTATCGACCTCTCCAGGCGTTCATTTACTACTCCCAGGGTGTTGAGGATATTGAGAATGACGACTATACAGGGGCGGATGAGTTATTCAAGAAGGCCTTTTTCGGGTGGAATATAGGCCGCCTCAATATTGAAGGATGGCCCCTGAAGAGAAAATTCCTTGAATACGCCGATGCCTTTATGGATCGGAGAGCCTATCCGGAAGCGGCCCGTATGTATGAGGGACTGCTGGGAGAGTATCCCGGCTTTGTTCCCGGATACCATCAGTACGGTCTGTTTCTGGCAAACATCATGGGCGATTATGCAAAAAGTGCGGAAATCTTCTCCATGGGACTCAATCTGGATCTCTATAATTATGATATTATGATTGCCCTTGGAGATACTTATATGCTCTGGGCCGAGGAGAATCCCGAAAAGCTGGAGGATGCGCGGTTTCAGTATGCGACTGCTCTCTCACGCCACGATGGTGACGATGCAATCATGCTCAGAATGCTCCGTTATTTCCTGAAAATCGGAGATGAGGGCAATATCAATATACTCAGCAACATCTACTCCAAAAAATCTTCCATCAAGGGAGACCCTGCCTTCACTGCCGCGACCCTTTCCGAGTTGGGAGGGTATTATATTGACAAAAACCAGGTCAGCGATGCCAAGGATCTCCTCTTCAAGGCGGAAGAGATTGATGTCTCCGTTCCCGATGTTCACTATCAGATGGCCAGATATTTCAGAAGAACCTACAACAAAGATCAGGAAATCAGAGCTCTTCAGAAGGCAATGTACTATCTGGACCAGACCCAGCCTCTTAACAGATCCCAGATCTATATGAAGATCGGTGTCTTCCGGCGAAGGGGAGAGATCAGCTATGGGGAAGGCCGTTTTGAAAACGCCGAGATAGAGTATGAAGCTGGAATCCGCATTCTGGAGGACAGTCAGGTCCGGGGACTGATCGGTACCAACCCGGAGATGGGTGAACTTTATGCCGATATGGGCAACCTGCATTATGAGAATTTCAATGACCTTCAGGGTGCTCTGGACTACTACAATCTGGCTGAGAAGAATATGTACTCAACAGGAGATATCTCCTATCGAAAGGGCTACGTCTATTACGACATGAACCAGTATCAGCAGGCTGTTCTCGAATTCGAGTCGGCCATAAAGAATCTTGACAAGGTCAGAAACGCCCGGTTTGCCCTGGCCAATACAATGGTTAAAAGGCAGAATCTGTTCGGAGCCAGAACGGAATATATGACGATTCTGAGAGATCTGAAGAGGGAGGAGAGCACTCTTCCCTATCTGGCTCCCGAGGACATCATAGAGCACCTTTCACTTGTAAATCACTTCATCCATGTCTATAACAACCTGGCATATGTGGATTATTCACTCGCTGAACGGGGATCTGATGAGGCCAAAAAGAGTCAGGCTCTCCTCTATCTGACAATGGCGGCAGATTATGCCGACAGGATAGACAGGGATCCGGATACTAAAATCAGGACAAGACCGGAAGACAGCCTGATTTTCCAGAATACAATGGCCCTGGTCAAACCGACTCCCGATACGGATGTTTTCATGTATGATGAAATTCCCCGGACTCCCGGGGAACTGTTAAGACACTGATATCAATCAAAATCCGGAATCAGACTTCGGCGCTGACCATCCAGCCGAACCGGTCTTCCAGCACACCGTACTGAATTCCTTTGAGTTCTTTCAGCATGGACATGGATGTTTCACCGGGAGCTCCGTTGCCGAAGGTGTACTTCCGTCCTTCGTGGGTGAGGGATGTGATGGGCGTGATGCCGGCGGCTGTTCCCGTAACGAAGCACTCGGCTCCCTGGGACAGAACTTCCTCCAGGGGGAGTTTTCTCTCTTCCACTTTGATGCCCCTGTCTTTTGCCAGATCGATGATGCTCTTTCTTGTAATTCCCGGAAGAATTGTGTCTCCCAGTGAGGGAGTCACCAGGGTACCGTCTTTCAGGAGGCTGAAGAAGTTACAGGAGGAGCCCTCTTCTATGTACTTCTTTTCGGCCGCATCAAGGAAAATCGCTTCCATGAATCCGCCCTGAGTTGCCTCTGTTTTCGCCAGAGCCGGGATGACGTAGTTGGCATCGCATTTGATCCATCCCGTTCCGCGGGGTGTGGCTCTTATCATATCAGTGGTTACCGCATCGTAGTTGTCGCCTGAAAAATAGGCTGAAACAGCGGTGTTGATGACGACGATCCAGGGTTTTTTGGAGAGGCTTATTCCGATGCCCGGTTCAGACCAGGTAAAGGGTCTGATATAGATGGACCCTGCGCTGAGGAAGGAATCCTTCTCCCAGGAGGGATCATACTTTACAGTAAATCCAAGTTCCGCATTTTTGGCGACTGTTCCCAGAATGGCCTTTGTGCAGAGATCTTCATCAACCGCCGGCATGCCGAGTCCGGCCATGGAACGGGCCATACGGGCTGAGTTTTCACCGGGACGGAAGACTTTGAGACCGCCGTTCTTCTGGGGAAATGCCTTGACACCTTCAAAGCAGCCGAGTCCGTACTGGCTGGTGTAATTAACGAGGGGCAGACTGGGAAATGAGTTTCTTTTTTCATGCAGGGCATCCTGCTTTTCAGGGCTGAGAGCCGCTTCTTCTTCCGGCGTCAGGTGTTCCTGTTCAATGAAGTCTCCTGACCAGCTGTTGTTGTATTTTCCGACGTAAACCCACGGATAAATGGATAGTGTAAAGGCCATAAAAACTGCTCCTCTGTACAATTTTAAAATATTCTAACATAGTATAGTGGAATAAAGGATTAGTCGAGTCCATTACCCTTGGCAGGATACTGGTTCCGGGACAAGGAGAGCCCGAAGCTGTATAAAGGAGATTCAACAATGGTAGATCATGTGATCATTATGGCGGGAGGTGCCGGCAAAAGACTGTGGCCGGCGTCCAATAACAGCAAACCCAAACAGTTTATGACCGTTCAGGGAAAAGATTCCCTGTTTCTCAGTACAATCCGGAGAGCGGCATTCCTGAACATCAGCGGAAAAATACTGGTTGTGACCCATAAGGATCATGTGAATGCGGCATTGGAAGACTGCCGCTCTCTGGAAGATGATATCCGGGAAAAGCTTGTCATTCTGGCGGAACCGGAAGCCCGGAATACCGGACCGGCTCTGGCCTATGCCGCCGCCTGGCTGAAAAATGATTCCGAGGGAGCTGATTCCACAGTACTTGTACTGGCTGCCGACCACCTGATCAGGGATGTGGAGCAGTTTTCCCGGGATGTGGAAAGCGCTTCAGTTCTGGCCGGGCAGGAGTATCTTGTCGTCTATGGAATCAAACCTGATTTTCCCTCCACAGGCTATGGATATATTGAAGCAGGCAGCGAAACCGGGCCGGGTTTCAAAGTTCTCTCCTTCAAGGAAAAACCCGATCAGAAAAGAGCCGGGGAGTTTCTGAAGGCAGGAAACTATCTCTGGAATTCAGGGATGTTCACCTATAAGGTTTCAACTTTTCAGACGGAACTTCAGTCAGGAAGTCCCGCCATGCAGGTTCCCTTTCAGTCCGGAGCCGCTCTTCCTTCTTCCGTCAGGGAGAATGGAATTACAGTCGTGCGTCCCGATGACGCCCTGGCCGTCCTCTATGCCTCCCTCCCGAAAGAGTCGGTCGACTATGCGCTTATGGAAAAAAGCAGACGGATCGCCATGGTTCGCTCAGGATTCGACTGGAACGATGTGGGAAGCTGGGATGTCATTGCCGACCTTGATCCTCCCCCCGAAGTTCCCGTATTTGCCGGCAAAAGTGAGAATAATTTTGTTTATTCCGATATTCCCGTCGCCCTGTGCGGTGTGGAGGATCTCATCGTCGTCATCAAGAACGGCAAGGCCCTGATCTGCAGGAAAGGAGAATCCCAGCTGGTAAAAGATGCCGCAGAGGCTCTGTCAGTTTAAGGCCGTATTGAAGATAAGCTGGGTCCTGTTGCGGGACCCGGTTTTTTCAAAGGTATTGGAAATGTGCCTTTTCACCGTACTCTCCTGAATATTCAGCTCCTCTGAAATTTGTCTGTTGGTCAAACCCCTGAAGATCAGGTCCAGAATTTCCAGCTCCCTTTTTGTCAGTTGGAACATCTCTCTGATTTTCCCGAAATCATAGTGGCTCCCGTTCTGGTTGATCGAGCCCGACATTCTTTCTCTGTAGATCTGGATGTGACAGGAAAGGACGGGAGAAAGCATTTGAATGAGGTTTTTATCCTCATCCGTGAAGTCTTCATCTTCAATGGCCCGTACTACGCCGAAAAATCCAACCACCTGGTCTTCCAGATGGATAGCCGCATAGAGACAGTCGCCTGCAGGACGGATTCTCTGAGCCTCTTTGAAGAAAAAACTCTCTCTATGTTCCCTTTTTTTCAGAAGATCTTTCAGATGGACAACGTCATGAGGGTGTTCCATCAGTTCCTGTAGAATGAAATCACACTCCTGAAGTCGGTCATAGTAGGCGGATTCAAATTCAGGCGTGTTATTGGAGCTGAGAAGGATCTCAGGATTCAGTTTGCCGGGAAAGAGAACGATCGCATGATATTGGGCATTCATAATCCCGCAGAGGGCAGTGGAGAAACCTATCAGATGGTCCTTCAGAGCTCTGCCGGCAGGGGGAGGCGCCGTCAAATCACGGATGGAATTTCTGGTCATTTCATTAATTGTCAATTCCATTTTATCCTTTCCTGAACAATTATATATTATCCGCTTAATAATAATCTAATTTATTGTTCTGTTTAAAGAGCTTATACAACTTTAGTTGCATTCACAAAATCAAAATCAGGGAGTATTCTGGTGTGATAATAATAAACGGGTCGGTATGTTATGACACAGGAGTTAGCTCAAAAGGAAGATACGGGATTAAGAGCGGTAGCTCTCTATAAAGAAGGACTCAACAGCTGTCAGTCGGTTCTGGGAGCCTTTCGGGATGAACTGGGGATCGATGAATCCACAGCCATGAAGATGGGTGCCGGATTCGGTGCCGGGATCGGAACCATGCAGAAAACATGCGGCGCCCTCACCGGTGCTCTGATGGTTCTGGGATGCCGTCACTTTGATGCGGAATCTGTCTTTGAAAGCAAGCAGACGATGTTTGATGAAACCCAGAAACTGCTTTTAAGATTTCACAGAAAATTCGGAAGTACCGAGTGCTACTCGCTGCTGAAGATCGATTTCCATAAACCGGGAGGACTGCAGAAGGCGAGGGAGGAGAGAATT
Organism: Spirochaetaceae bacterium; assembly: GCA_003249275.1. The sequence continues at coordinate 5,768 of QKJO01000174.1, read as the reverse complement.
TTCGAAACCCACTGCCAGAGGTATATCCGGGAAGTCTGCTCATTCCTGGAAGAAAACTGAGGGACCTCTCCCCCTGAGGGGAGGGACAGGCATCAGACCAGAAGAGCTTTGATTTCGTCGGGATTCAGCAGTTTTCCGGCACTTTTCACGACTCCGTCTACAACGAGAGCGGGTGTCGACATGACCTTGTAGGCCATAATGTCTTTCATGTCCTCAACCTTGAGGATTTCCGCATCCAGACCGGCGGCTTCAACCGCTTCTCTTGTGTTCTTCTCCAGAGTCTTGCATCTTGCGCATCCGGAACCTAGTACTTCAATTTTCATTTCTACTCCTGTCTGTCCGGGCGGATTATCCGCACCGGCAGTTCTCTTTTTTTATGCCTGAGGGCTAATAAACCAGATTGAAAATCCATCCTGCGGATGTGAAGAACACCAGCAGCATCACAAAGAAGATAAGCAGAAGCTTCGGCTTCATCACCTGCTTCAGCATCATGAATTCGGGGAAGCTGGCGGCAACGGTACTCATCATAAAAGCCAGAGTGGTACCCACCGGGAGGCCCTTGGCCAGAAGAGTTTCGGCTACGGGAACGATGGCGCTTGCAGAGGAGTAAAGAGGTATTCCGAGAAGAACGGCCCCCGGTACGGTCCACCACTTTCCCCTGCCCAGATTCTCGGTGATAAACTCCTCGGGGACAAAGCCGTGAAGGGCTGCGCCCAGTCCGACGCCGATGAAAATCCACTTCCACACTCTGCCCGTGATTTCCTTCACCTCATTGACTGCAAAATTATGCCGGTCCTTCATTGTGAGCTTCCTGCGGACCGTTTCTCCGGAGCTGTCCCCCCCCATCTCCATGGCCTGTCTGCCCAGGGGGGTCAGATACTTTTCCGCTCTGATGGCATCGATGAAAAAACCGCCCAGTATACCCGCCGCCATGCCGGTAATAACATAAAGGACCATGAATCTGACGCCCAGAATAGAACCCAGGAGAATAACAGCCACTTCGTTGATCATGGGTGATGTTATCAGGAAGGCCATTGTGATTCCCAGCGGAATCCTGGCGGATGTGAATCCCAGAAAGAGGGGGATACTGGAACAGGAACAGAAGGGTGTGACGGCTCCGAACATGGAGGCCAGAACATAGGCGAAGGCTCTGTGCTTTCCCTGAAGATAGGTTCTTACCAGTTCGGTATCGATTCCGGCCCGGACCAGAGCAATCAGATAGATCATGACAACAAGGAGGGCGAAGATCTTGGTGGTGTCCTCGATGAAAAAATGGATAGACGATGTCAGACGGCTTTCCGCCTCCATCTTCAGCAGTCCGTAGGTCAGCAGATCGGCCAGTCGGGTGAAAATTTCCATAAACCATCCCATTTACAATAACAATTAGATGTTTAGCTAAATGTAGCAATATCTACTTGCTTAGGCAAGACCTTTCTGCTATTTTTTGAAGTATGAAAACACTGGTAGGCCTGCTGAAGGCCCTGGGAGAGACCAATCGTCTCAGAATCTGCATGATGCTCCTGGAAAAACCCCTGTGCGTCTGTGAGCTGCTGTCGGTTCTGGATATCGCCGGCGGTACCCTTTCCAACCATCTGAAGGTGCTCTGGAATGCCGGGCTGGTGGAACAGAGAAAAGACGGCAAATGGGTGGAGTACTATATTGCAGGAGAACAGGCTGAGGCTTTTATCCGCAACGCCGCTTCCTTTCTGACCGACACAACTCTCATCGACGAAGACCGGGAGAAGATCCTTGGTTCTTCCCGGGAAAAATGCTCAATCGGCTGATTCCGGCGGCAGCAGATCTGATTTGATGCGGGACAGGGATCTGTAGATGTTGTATTTGATGCTGTCCCGGCCTGAACTCATTTTTTCAATCACCTCCGCCGCTTCTTTTCTCCGTGACTCACCCTCGTAAGGGCAGTTCTTTGCCGGGATCTCCCACTCCATCTCTCCGACAAAACGGCTGATGTGGTGTTCCTGAACCAGGCAGAGGGGACGGATCATCCTGAGGCCGGGCGTGTACTGCAAAAGAGGCGGCATGGCTGCCAGTTCTCCCTGATAGGTCATATTCATGATCAGAGTCTGGAGCAGGTCGTCCATGTGGTGGCCAAGGGCGATGGCGGAAAAATCATTCTCCTGAGCATACTTCAAGAGGGTTTCTCTTCTTTTCCGGGCGCAGAGAAAGCAGTTGAAGTCCTGTCCTTCCCTCAGGCTCTCCCTCAGGGGACTGTCCAGGATCGTACAGGGAATCGACCAGCTGTCCATGAGAGCCTCCAGAGACGGAGCAAGAGTCTGAGGATGCACCTCCGACCGGACATGGAGTGCGTGTACGGTAAAGGGAACCGGAAAGGAACGGGACATCCTGGCCAGGAGCCAGCTGAGAGCCAGGGAATCCTTTCCGCCGGACAGGGCTAACAATACTCTGTCGTTCGCCTTGATGAGTCCGTACTCCATGACGGCTCTGCTGATTCTTTTAGAAAGTAGGGATTTTGTATTTCCGGCCATGATCCGGCCAGTATAGGGCTATCTGTTATGAGATGGCAAGTCGGGACGTCAGTGTTTGATGATCATGTAGGACCCTGCGGTGATCATCAGACCTCCGCCGGCCCTGTTAAGAGCTCTGATTCCCCTGTCGGACCGGAACATCCGCTTTCCCTGCACCGCCAGGAGTGCGTAACCCGTCATCACAAGGCTGAGTATGCTGCTGACGATGAGCACGACAAACAGTACTTCCGAACCCCTGACGCTTGTCAGGTCCATGAAGGCGGGCAGAAAACTGCAGTAGAACAGGATGACCTTGGGGTTGGAGAGGGTGATGATCAGTCCTTCCGTGTAGCAGGCTGAGGGAGACCGGTTCTCTTCCGACAGGGAATCATGGCCGCCCTGAGGCCGGGACCGGAGCGCTTTGATTCCCAGATAGATCAGATAGAGACCCCCCAGAATTCGGATAACCGTAAAGATCCAGTTGACGTTTCTGGCCACCCAGGTCAGACCGGTGAGGGCAAAGGTGAGGTAGAGGAGATCGCCGGTCACAATCCCGGTAATCAGAAAGAGTGCCTTTCTGAATCCGGAGCTGATGGCACGGCCGAGCACGGCAAAGACCCCGGGGCCGGGGGTCAATGCCAGGACGAACATAGCTGAAATCAATCCGAGGGCCGATAACAGGTTCATTGCTTCACTCCTGCAGGTTTTTCAGGATATGGCGTGGATCTGCTTGAGGAACTTCACAGTCCGTTCATTCTCGGGCTGAGTAAAGAACTTCTCGGGAACCTGTCTCTCCACAATCCTGCCTTCATCCATGAAGATAATATGATCCGCTACCCTCCGCGCAAAACCCATTTCGTGGGTGACGCAGAGCATCGTCATTCCTTCATCGGCCAGTTTGACCATAACATCCAGTACTTCGTTGACCATTTCGGGGTCAAGGGCGGACGTCGGCTCGTCAAAGAGCATGATTTTAGGCTGCATGCAGAGGCTTCTGGCGATGGCGGCTCTCTGCTGCTGTCCGCCTGAAAGCTGGGAGGGAAATTTGTAGGCATGTTCGGCAATGTTTACCCGTTTCAGATACTTCCAGGCCAGTTTGTCCGCTTCCTTCTGGGACATTTTTCTCAGCCAGATGGGAGCCAGGGTCAGATTCTGAAGGATCGTCAGATGGGGGAAGAGGTTGAAGCTCTGGAATACCATGCCCACCTCCTTACGGATGGCGGCGACGTCTTTCGTGTTCTCCGTCAGTTCATGACCCATGACATTGATGCAGCCGCTCTGATGTTTCTCAAGACGGTTGATGCAGCGTATCAGAGTGGATTTTCCCGAACCGGAAGGTCCGCAGATAACGATCTTCTCTCCCTGCTGAACCTTCAGGTTCACATCGATCAGAACATGGAATTCATCGTACCACTTGTTAAGATTGTCGATGGAGATGATATAGTCCTCGCTGCAGGAGCCTTCTCCGGCAGCGGGGGCATTAGTCTTTTTATCGATAGTTTCGGTCATTTCTGTGCTCCTGTAACAGGTAATTCATTAACTTTCTTTTCAACCTTGTAGGTGAGTCTGGATACGGAAAAACAGATGATCCAGTAGAGGATACCTGCAAAAATCAGTCCTTCAGGTTCCATACCCAGCCAGTTGGAATCGCTGGCAAGGGGGCTGACGATTCCCAGGAGGTCGAACATTCCGATGATCAGTACGAGGGTCGTGTCCTTCAGGAAGGAGATGGATATACCGCCGATGTTGGATACGGTCAGCTTCAGAACCTGGGGCAGGATGATCAGATAGGACTGGAGTCCGAATTTGAATCCCAGAGAATCGGCAGCTTCGTACTGGCCCTTGTCTATGGCCTGGAGTCCGCCTCTGATGACTTCGGCCAGATAGGCCGACTGGAAGATGGTCATTCCGATGATCACCCGCACCATTTTGTCGATGGCCACACCTGTAGGCAGAAAGAAAGGCACTACTACTGAGGACATGAAGAGGATCGTGATAAGGGGGATACCTCTGAAGAACTCGATATAGGCGACCGACAGTCCCTTGATGACGGGCAGTTTGCTTCTTCTTCCCAGAGCCATGATGATACCGATGGGAAAGGAGTAGAGGAGTCCCATGGCAGAAAGGATGAAGGTCAGGCTCAGACCGCCCCAGTCGTTGGTGGAGACCTTTTCCATTCCCAGACCGCCCCTGGCCAGAAAGAAGGAGATGATGAGGGGCCAGAGGATCATCTGAGCGCCCATGACCAGGATCTTGTGCTTGATCTGTTTCATGAAGTAGGGAATCATGGTCAGACAGAGTATTACAAGTGTAGTAGGGATACGCCAGATCTGTTCCTTGGGATAAAACCCGAACATGAAGAATCTTAATTTCTTGATGATGAAGGCCCAGGTGGCTCCCCCCTCACGGGCAACGTCTCTGGTCTCTCCGGTCCAGACCGCATTGATGAAAGCCCAGTCGATAAACCAGACACAGACTTTGACGACCAGAAAGGCCATCAGCAGAGTGAGGATTGCATTGACCGGCGTATTGAAGAATTCTTTTCTCAGGTACAGGAGGGCATTTTTAAGTTTCAGTTTCATAGGGGAATATCCTCCTTGCGCAGCACATCACCCTTCTTGTTGATGATGGCTTTGTTGTACCAGTTCATGACCAGCGAGGTGAACAGACTGATGGACAGATAGGTGATCATGACCAGAGACATGACCTCCAGCGCCCGGCCTGTCTGATTCAGGGTTGTTCCTGCGAATACCGATGTCAGGTCGGGATAGGCGACAGCCATACCCAGAGAGGTATTCTTGATCAGGTTCAGATACTGGTTGGTCACAGGCGGAATCATCGTCCTCATGGCCTGGGGAATGATGATCAGCTGCAGTCTTCTCCAGGAAGGGAATCCGAGACTCTTTGCAGCCTCCAGCTGGCCTTTGGGAACCGACAGGATGGAGCTTCTGACGATCTCGGAAATATAGGTGGATGTATAGGTACTTAATGCTACAACGACAGAAAACAGCTCGGGTCTGATGGTCATGCCGCTGGAGAACTTGAATTTCGTAATAACGGGAAGCACCACTTCGTAGGGCTTCATTATGAATGCGGATGCAATGATCAGCATAACAAAGAGGATCTGCCAGGGCCATAACTTTTTATGAACGCCCCGTAGGACCATTCTTTTTTTGACAACGCTCAGATAGATAATGGCAATGATGGACACAAATACGATCAATGAATAGGAGTGAGCATTGCTCTGGGGTATGAAGGAAGGAATGGTGATACCCCTGACATTGA
>QKJO01000231.1 GCA_003249275.1 Spirochaetaceae bacterium | reverse complement strand
CCAGCATGAAGACCTGGGGTTCCTGTTTCAGTTCTTCAAGGAGGATGGCATACAGTTCCTCTTCCCGGGCTCTGATTTTCACCGGATCCATCGCCTCTTTCACCTGGATGGCCAGGGCACAGCGTATGGCCTGCAGAAATCCGGGAGTACCGCCGTCTTCGCGGATTTCAATCTCATCAAAATAACTGTGGCTGCCGAAGGGGGTGGTCCACTTGACCGTACCGCCGCCGGGCTGATCGGGAATCACCCTTTTATAGAGGTCATTGCTCAGGACCAGAACACCCGAGGAACCGGGACCTCCCAGGAACTTATGAGGAGAGAAATAGACGGCATCCAGACGTTCCTCGGGATTCTCCGGATGCATATTGATGTCCACATAGGGAGCGGAAGCGGCAAAATCCACAAAACAGTAACCCCCGGCTCTGTGCATCATGGCCGCCATCTCGTGATAGGGGGTGATGATGCCCGTCACATTGCTGCAGGCGGAAAAGGCACCGATCAGAAGGGGGCGGTCCTTATTCTTCTTCAGCAGAAAATCGAGGGATCTGAGATCGGGCAGACCCGTTTTATCCAGTCTGGGGAGGATTTCCACATCCACAGAACACTCCTCCCAGCTGATCTGGTTGGAGTGATGCTCCATATGAGTCACTATGACAAGGGGTCTGGGACTGCCGTGACATGCTGCGGGGCAACCTTCGGGAAGTCTGAGACCCAGAATCCGCTGCAGTTTGCTGACGGCGGCGGTCATTCCGAATCCCGACAGAAACAGGGAGTCGTCGCTGTCTGCTCCCACATGTTTCTTGATGATGCTGCGGGCGTCATGATAGGCCCTGGTCATGGTCGTCCCGGTGATTGTCGTTTCTGTATGGGTATTGGCGACATAAGGACCGATCTGTTCGGCCATAAACTTTTCAATGGGAGCATACATCCGGCCGCTGGCTACCCAGTCGGCATAGACAATGGGACCCTGTTTTCCCGTCGACAGAGTCATCTGACTGTCGATCCCTATGATATTGTTTCTGAAAGGTAAAAAATGCTCTTTTAAATTCATGACAGTCCTGTTCCGATTTCATGTTCTGATTAATGATATATACAATAATCCAGATTCATGGACTGATCAATAGTTTATGTTTTTCGATGGAAGCAAAGATTGCAATTATGAATTTCGTAAAAAACAATCATCAAATTGAAACATTTGAAATTGCTGTACCAGGCCGGCGGATACGGGCCGGAAAAACACCCTGCTCTCCCGGCGCACTGAACCTCACGATTCCGTATCCACTTCTTCCTCTCCGACTATGAAGTTTCCGACCTGACTGTTAATCCTTTCCAGGTTTTCACTGTTTTTGCTTCCCAGCGAAGAGATGTGGTTCACTGAGGCGGATATTTCGCTCAGGGCGCTCCGGATCTCGACGACTCCCTGATAGTTCTGCCTGGACAATCCGGCAATCTCCTGAACTGAATCAACCGCGAATCTGGCTTTGTCTTCCACAAGGGCGGAGGAATCCTTCACGGCCAGCGAGGAGTTTTTCAAACTGTTCAGGGCTTCCAGAATCTGCCTGTTCCCCGAAGACACCTCGGAAATGGCGGCAATGACTTCCGATATCATCTGGGAGACGCTCCGGCTTCCCTGTTCCATTTCCAGGATGATCTCACCCGTCTCCTTCGACTTTTTCTGAGTCGTATTGATCTCTTCTATAATCGTTTTGATCGACTGGGAGATCCGTTTTGAATTTTCACCTGTGGATTCGGCCAGTTTGCGGACTTCATCGGCAACGACGGCGAATCCTTTTCCCGCGTCTCCGGCATGGGCCGCCTCAATGGCCGCATTCATGGCCAGCAGATTGATCCGGGAGGAAATGCCGTTGATGACGGAGATGATATCCCGGATGGAGTCGACCGAGTCGGCGATTTTTGTGATGTCCTGCATGGTGCTCTCCATCTGCCGGGAACTCTCTCCGGCCATCCCCGTCAAACGGTCGACCTCCACCTTTCTCTCGTTGGAGATGCGGTCGATGTTGCTGATGGAGGCGATCATCTGCTCTATGGCGGCGGAGGACTCCTCCACGGAAGCCGCTTCCTCCACGATCTGATTGTTCACAACCTCGATGGCATTGAAGATATCATTCAGGGCGTTGCCGGTCAGATCGCTGTGATCATTCAGTTTTTCCGATGATTTTTCGATGGAACCGGCATTGGAGACAATCTGCTCCAGACTGGCGGATATGTTCCCCGAGTCATCCATCAGACTGTTTCCGATCTCCCTGCTTTCACGGGATATGTTCTTCAGTTCCCAGATGATGTTGTGCAGTTTGTCCAGGAACCTGTTGAAGCTGCCCACAAGCTGGCCGACCTCATCGGCGCCATGCCCCTCCATCCTCATTGTCAGATCTCCCGACCCGGTAGCGAACTCCTCAAAACCGGCGGCTGCCGTCTTCACCTTTTTCACGATGACTACAAGTATGACCATAATCACGGCCCCGCTGATGAAGATGGTGATCAGCCCTGTGACTATGAGAAGAAAGATGATTCTTTCCACATCCTTCATAATCACATCCTCATAGACTGAATAGACAATCACCCAGTCCAGTTTTTCAAAGGTACGGACATATCCTCTCTTCAGGAAGATCTTGTCTCCTTCCCCGCTCCGGGTGAAATGATAATCGACCGGTCCATATCCGGTATCGAAGTATCTGGTCGTCAGATCCTCACCGGTCTTTTTGTCCTGGGAAGAACTTTTCGATCCCACGAGACTCTGATCCTGATAGGCTATATAGATATCGTCACGGGTTTTGATGAATGGGTATGCCTGCTTTGTATCTTCATCCACATAGAGAATGGAATTCAGATTGTGGATCGTTTCCTGCCTGTATTTTGCCTTTTCAATCTCGAAGAAGTCGATATAAAGACCCGTACCTACGATCAGACCCCAGGGTTCAAAAAAAGCGACATACCCCAGCTTGTCCGAAGGAACATCAGATCCCGGTTTGGGAAACCGATATTCCACATAGGCTTCCCCGTTTTTTACGGCTCCATCAACCATTTCTTTCGCAAAAAACTTGCCGGAAGAATCGGTTCTGTTCTCCCAGGAGATATTCAGCTGTTCGTTTTCCGAGGGATGGGCGACAATTGTGTAATCCGTATCCAGTATGAAAAAATATCCTTCCCTCCCGTAGGTGATGGAAGTGATGGCATTCAAGGCAAGATCCCTGGCCATTTTTTCAGGGAGTGCCCC
>QKJO01000221.1 GCA_003249275.1 Spirochaetaceae bacterium | reverse complement strand
GCTTTGTGAATTTCTTTGACCTTCATTATCTCAATGCCGTAGTCTTTGCCTGCAAGAGTGAAGGTTACCATCTTGAAGTCAATCTTGGCCATTTCCAGTTCTTTCTGGTTTTCTTCGCTGCTCCGGCGCTGTACACTCGTATTCATGAATTATTCCTCAATATGCCTGTGATCTTTTTAAACGGGTTGCCTGTTCTTTCTGTATGCACAGATCAAGAAGCTGACTGACATCAATGATCAGTGATACTGTACCGTCTCCGAGAATGGTTGCTCCGGCAATACCGGGGGAATTCGTATATTTATCCTTCAGAGGCTTGATGACCACGTCCTCTTCTCCTATGAGCGAGTCGACCATCAGGCCCATTTTCTTGTCGCCGCTTCCGACGATAACCACAAAGTTATAATCCTTGGACTCCTCTGTGTCGAGTCTGAACAGACGGTTCATTCTCACGAGGGATATAACATCCTCACGGACATTGAAGACCTCGTGGTTGTCAATGATCTTGATTTCGGAGGGTTTGATTCTGTGGCTTTCAATGACACTGGTGATGGGAATGGCATAGACTTCGGTTCCGACTCTGACAAGAAGACCCTGAATGATAGCCAGTGTGAGAGGCAGTTTGATTATAAAACGCGTTCCCTTGCCCGGTGACGAATGAACCGTTACCGTACCGTTGAGCTTTTCGATCTCCTTGCGGACGACATCGAGTCCGACACCCCGTCCGGAAATATTGGTAATTTCCTTGGCCGTTGAAAATCCGGCTTCAAAGATCAGGTTATAGGCTTCCACATCGGAAAGGTTTTTGCTGGGATGGATGATTCCCCGGTCGATAGCTTTCTGCTTGACCTTGGCCACATTGATACCGGCGCCGTCGTCAGAAATCTCAATGACGATCATATTTCCTTCATTGCTGGCCTTGAGCAGGATCTGTCCTTCTTCCGACTTTCCTGCTTTTACGCGTTCTCCAGGAGCCTCGATACCGTGATCCAGAGAGTTTCTGACACAGTGCATAAGGGGATCGAGAAGTTCTTCAATGACCGACTTGTCAAGTTCCGTATCCTCCCCTTCTATGGTCAGCTTGATTTTTTTGTTCAGGCTCTTTGAGAGGTCTCTGACAAGACGGGGAAACCGGGAAAAGATCTGGTTGATGGGTACCATTCTGATCTTCAGAATGGCCTCATGCAGATCTCCTGTATTTCTGCCCAGATTGGCAGCCGTACTCTTGAAGATTCCCACGGTCTGTTTGAAATTCCCTTCAAAGGAGTCAAAAATCGTAAAAAGATCCTCATATTTTTCATTGATCTCTTTTTTAACATCCTTGACGGATTTTTTCCGGCTGATGTCCTCCAGATACTGGGGAAGGTCGTCAAAAAGGGACTTCAGTTTATCCTTGAAGACACTCTCCGCATTCTGAAGTTCGTTCTGAATATCGATGAAGGAACTGTTGATCTGATTGAATGTGGCCTTGTTGATAACGGCTTCACTCACAAGATTCAAGAGATTGTCAATTCTTTTGCTGTCTACTCTGAGAATGGAGCCGCCTGTATCTTTGACCTTGGTCTTGCTCTGGGATGCTTTTTCAGCCCTGCTGATCTCATCATTGATGTGATCCTCATCCATATCAGCGCCGGATGCGGGCTCTTCTACTGCGGGAGCAGGCGCCTGAACGGGAACTGCTTTCTGTACAACCGTCTCTTTCTTTACTTCCTTTACTTCGGGTACAGGCTGAGGCCGGGGTGCGGCAGCAGGTTTGGATTTGACAGGAGCCTTTTCCTTTCCCAGGATGGAGGCTTCCACACTATCGGTTACATCGGAAATAAAGGCTTCATTTTCGATGATTGCCGGATCATTGTCGGATGAAAGATAGTATGTGACGACGGGATAATAAACGTCTTCATAGAGTTTATCAAATTCGGGGACGGTTTTGAGAATCTGCCCCATGGTTTTCAGTTTGGCATAGACCTGAATACCGCCCACGGAATTCATGGGATTGTCTTCGTCAAATGAAACCCTGACTTCAATAACGGGATGACCGCCCGCGGCTTCCTTTAACTCAAGGGTATCATACTCGGAAAGAACCGATTCATTTGCTGTTCCGGATGGTTTTGCAGAAACCGGCTCCGACTTGACGGGTTCGGATTTTGAAGGAGTCTTTCCTTCACTCAGAGATTTCAGTGTTTTTTTCAAACCCGAAATATCATCATCATATATGGAGCCGCTGCTCCTGGCTCCCAGCATCTCCTTGATTACATCGATGGAGGCAAGAAGACTGTCTATGACATGTTCGTTGATTTTGATGTTATCGCTTCTGATTTCATCAAGAAGATCTTCAACAAGATGGGTGAACTCGGCAAGCTCCGTCATCTGTACAGTGGCCGCTCCTCCCTTGAGAGTATGGGCAGCTCTGAAAATCTCATCAATGGAATCACTATCCTCAGGATTATCCTCAATGGCCAGGATATTCTGTTCCAGTATTTCTACCTGAGAATTGGCTTCTGAATAAAAATCTTTTAAAAGTTCCTCATTGTTGGGATCAAGGTAATCACTCATGACTGCACTCTCGCTTTTATGTTAATCGATCATTCTATGGTTTTTATAATAAATTAATATTCTGCATATTACAAAGACAATTCTCATTATACAGCTTTAAAAGGTCCCTTGTAAATAAATTAGAAGTCAATATCCAAATGTGTTCCCGATTATTACCATCAATTAAATAATCTACTAACATCAGAACCCGTTTCATACGAAAATGAAATAAAGATCAAAATAAGGTTGTATTGAATGGAAAAAAAATTACTTCTTATATTTTTAACTCTGTCGCTAAGCAAACTATATTCCTATGAGACAGGATTTACAACCCGTTTCGGTAATTTCGGTCTTTCCGAGTACGAAAATACGTCAACCGCCTATATCCCCTACTTTCAGTGGGCCGCCAGTGCGTATTATTCCGACCATGCGGCAGACATCGAGAATCTCTCTTATGGCTTTGAACTTGAACGTGATCCGGTCAAAGGGTACTCCCTTTCCAGTGAACTCAGATTCCTTCAGCCCTACTATTCCATCGCCTTCGGTCCTGTGTTCGGTATTATAAATGAATCATTCTCATTGATTAAGCCTGGATTTTCAGGAAATCTCAAAGCTGAGTGGCCTGGTATTCTGTTTTTTGAACTGGGAGGTGATGTAATCCCTGCACAGTATACGGGCGCAGCGCATGACTACAGTTCCTATTCAGGGTTTTACA
>QKJO01000036.1 GCA_003249275.1 Spirochaetaceae bacterium | reverse complement strand
AATGCCGTGATCTGGATACTCTGGAAACTGCTCTTTCAGACCATTTTGATGATTCAAAACGCTCCGTTTTTTTCAATGAGTGGTTTGAAATAAAAAAATCAGGCAACAGAAGTTTTACACAGGAGTGCTACTACAACCTTACGGACAAGAGAATCCGGCAGAAGTTCAATTTTCTGGCCTATACATCCACAGTGGATGAGTCCCGGCACATTCTTCTGGTTATCAAAGATGTCACAAAAGAATTCGAACAGGCCGACAGGATTTATAAGACAGCCTATAAAGACTCTCTGACGGGTCTCATGAACCGTCTTGCCCTTGTAAAATATGCGGAAGATTACAGCGGCAGTTATGACGAGGCAGGCATTCTCATTCTGGATATAGACAATTTCAGATTCATAAATGACTCCTTCGGATATCAGATCGGAGACAGGCTTCTCAAGGCTATCGGCAGGTCTCTTCAGGCTGACAAGTACGGGTATATGAAAGCCGTTGCCCGACTGAGCAGCAATGACTTTGCCGTTTTTCTGAATTCCAGAGTCGATGAAATGACCCTCTTCAACAACATTCAGAGGGATTACGGCCAGTACTCCCTGGATGATATCGACATCAAGCTGAATTACAGTGCCGGACTTGCCTATTTCTCGGATTCGGATTCCAGTGCCGACGGTGTCATTAAAAAAGCCGAAATCGCCATGTACAAGGCCAAAGAGAGAGGCAAGAAAGGCATCTGTGTCTTCTCGGATGATCTGAATGATGAGATCAACAGACACATGGATATTATGAATGAGCTGGAAGATGCGATTGCGTCAAGAGAGTTCAGGCTGAATTACCAGCCCAAGATCGACTCGACAACGAATCGTCTCATCGGATTTGAATCCCTGATCCGCTGGGAGTCTCCCCGGCTCGGCATCATTCCGCCTGATGAGTTTATCCCTCTTGCCGAACAGTCCGGTCTGATCCATCTGCTGGGAGAATTTGTTCTCAGGGAGTCGTGCAGGTTTCTGAAAAGAATCAGCGAGTACATAGGCGAGGATGAGGATTTCAGAATCTCGGTCAACGTCTCGGCGGTGCAGCTTCTGAATTCGGGGTTTTACAGGACGTTTTTCGATATACTGGAAGAGATCGACGTTCCCCCCTATCTGATCGGTCTGGAAGTGACCGAAACGGCTGTCATGGAGAACATGGAGTATGTCTGCCATCAGCTGGACCAGTTCAGAGCCAAAGGCGTCAGGGTCTATCTGGATGACTTCGGTACAGGATACTCCTCTCTGAATTACCTTACCCTGCTTCCCATTGATGTTCTGAAAATCGACAAGACCTTCATCGATAATATTCACATAGAACGGCGGCAGCACCAGGTCGTCAAACTTATAATCTCCCTGGCTGAAGTGTTTTCGCTCATTGTTATTGCCGAAGGAGTTGAAACTGTCGAACAGCTTGATGTTCTTAAAAAACTGGACTGTCGGATATACCAGGGCTATTACTTCAGCAGACCTCTTCCGGAGGAGGATGCCTACCTGTATTTACTGGGGAATAAATCCGGCCATTAGTAGGATTAAAGATCATCTCCTTCTGATGAGACTCCCGCCTCCGTATCTGAGGCAAGGATTTTCTTTAATACCGATACGACTGTTATGAGCTCTTCCAGTTCCGCAGATTCAAGGAGTCTGGAGCCCAGCTGCCTGGGAATTTTTACGGCTTTTTCTTTCAGATTGATGCCGTCGGGGGTCAGAATGACCCTGACAACCCGTTCATCCTCGGCGGATCTTTCTCTCCGGACCAGTGCTCTGGCTTCCATCCTCTTCAGAAGGGGGGTCAGGGTGTTTGAGCTTAAATGAAGCCTTGCCCCGATCTCCGTAACGGAGAGCTCTCCTGCTTCCCAGAGGACCATCAGGATCAGGTACTGGGGATAAGTCACCCCGATCTCCTTGAGCAGAGGCTGGTACATACGGGTGACCATTCTGGAAGCCGCATACAGAGGAAAGCAGAGCTGATTATCCAGTCTCAATTCATCATAGGTTGTCATGCGTCTATTATACTGTTACGCGGTTGCCTTGGGCAGCAGTTCTTTGATCTGGGGAATCAGTTTCTCCGGTTCAAGGGTCGGTGCAAATCTTTTGAGAGGCGTTCCGTCCGGTCCGATGAGGAATTTTGTGAAATTCCATTTTATGGAACTGCCGATCAGCCCGGGTTTCTTTTTTGTGAGATATTGATAAAGGGGATGAGCTTCGGGTCCGTTCACTTCCACTTTTTTAAACAAGGGAAAGGTGACTCCGAAATTGAGAGAGCAGAACTTTGATATCTCATCGCTGTTGCCCGGTTCCTGGTGGCCGAACTGATCACAGGGAAATCCCAGTATTTCCAGTCCGCTGTCTGCAAACTCCTTGTATAGCTTCTGAAGACCTTCGTACTGGGGAGTGAAGCCGCATTTGCTGGCTGTATTGACTACCAGAACAACCTTTCCCCGGTATTTGTCCATTTTGACAGTGTTCCCTTTGATATCCTGAGCTTCGAAATCATAAAAATTTTCCGACATAACGACTCCTGGTTTGTAGTGTCGTGTGTGAATATATCGTGCACGACATATAATGTCAACCAGAGGATCAGAAAATATGGATTATAATGCTTTCTGAATTGGACTCGGTCTTCATTCGCCTGCATCCTGCAGGCTCGTTGCGACCCCTCTTCTGCTCCTAAACCGGCCTCCCTGCCGGTTTGCGCTCCATGTATTCGCGCCGTCGCTGCAGTTCGAGTCCTCGAATGAAAAAAAAGACCCAGCAGCCTTATCGGCTACCGGGTCATTCTTTTACCGTTGGCTGAGAATGCATTAAGCATTCTCATGAGTATTCAGAGGTAGGGCCTGAGGGTGCCTGGAAGAGGACTCGCTTTCCATGTCCCGGGATCATCCCGGTCCATTCCAAGTCCTCCCTCAGAGCTAAACAGGCATCCTGCCTGTTTGCCTTCCAGGTATTCAGGCCGCTCTTCAGGTTCGAGTCCTCCTCCAGGAACCGGAAATAAAAAAAAGCTCCAACGACCATCCGGTCATTGAAGCTTTTTTTATGCCTGGAAGAGGACTCGAACCTCCACGCCCTTGCGAGCACTAGTCCCTGAAACTAGCGTGTCTACCAATTTCACCATCCAGGCAGACGTGGCACCAGTATAGATAGGCTTGTTTTTTTTGTCAACAACCCTGTGAAACGGGCAAAACAATCTCCTGAAACACCCGGACCGTCCATTGTTTTCCTTAGCATTATTGAGTATTTTAGTGGTAATGAAAGTTCTGTTTATCGGGGAAATTGTAGGAAAAGCCGGAGTTTTTACTGTCAAAAAGATTCTCCCCGAGCTGAAAGAAGAGAAGGGCATCGATTTTGTTGTTGCCAACGGCAACGGTGTCACCGGTGGTTTCGGAATGGGGAAGAATCACTCCCTCTATCTGAAAAAACTCGGGGTGGATGTACTGACCTCAGGAGAGTGTGTCTTTTACAAAAAAGATATGGTTGAATTCATACCCAAGGCATCTTTTCTGTTGAGACCGGCAAACTATCCGCCCGGAAGTCCGGGAAGGGGCTGGTGTGTTTACAATGTCGGCGATCAGAAGATAGGCGTTATCAATCTTCTGGGACAGTCGGGATATCAGCGGGTCCATCTTTCCAATCCCTTCTCCTATGTTACCGAACTGATCGGCCGTGTCAGAGAACTGACCCCCCACATCATAGTCAATCTACATGCCACGACAACAGCCGAAAAACAAACCCTGTCCTATATCACTGACGGTCAGGTCAGTGCCTTTGTAGGAACCGGAACCAAAGCGCTGACGGCGGACGGATGCCTTATGAACAAAGGATCGGCTATGATCACCGATGCCGGACGAACGGGCAGTCTGAATTCGGTGGGCGGTTTGAATCCGGAAGTGGAAATCAAAAAATTCCTGACCCAGATTCCCGAGAGATCCCTGGATACCTGGGAACAGCTGGAACTCCAGGGTGTATGCATAGACATCGATGATCAGGGTAAGGCCCTGAGTATCGAAACCCTGAGAATACCTTGTACGGAGAGGCCAGATGATACAGCCGACAATCGTTGAAGAAAAATTACAGGACAACACAGTCCTGGTACGTTATCCCAATCCCAAAGCGGAGAAATCACAGACATCCCGTTCCTTCTGGAAGGTGAAGGAACGCAGTTTTCCTGCAGAAAATCCCCAGTCCCTTTCCCTGTCGAAGGGGGAAATGGTGGAAATCCTGATCAATCCTGCCGATTCGATCAAGGCGGCCTTTATGGTCTTCATCCTTCCTCTCATCGGATTTCTGCTGGCTTACGGTATCTTCTCACTTATAAGCGGGAATGAGGTTCTCCTCTTTCTGGCAGGAGTAACCGGATTGGCCGGAGGAATGGGAGTCAATGTCCTTGTAAGAAAAATCAAAGGGCCGGGAAAGCTGCCTGTGATTCACAGAAAGATGAGTCTTGAGGATATGAAAGAGTTCATGAACTGCCATGACGCCTGCAAATCCTGCAAGGGATGCGGCTGATCTCTTCAGCCTGCCAGTGAACAGATAGTTTTGGCCATGTCGTCGAGAGATACAATTTTTCTGATGTAATTGTGTTCAACGGCGACTCTGGGCATGCCGTATACGATGCAGGATGTTGCATCCTGGGCGATAGTCATGCCTCCTTCCCTGTAAACCTCTCCGATCTCTCTGGCTCCGTCCTTGCCCATTCCCGTCATAATGACCGCAATGGATCTGTTCCCGTAGTTTTTTGCAATCGAGTCGAACAGAACTCCGGCGGAAGGTTTGTGGCCGTTTACAAGTTCCGTGTCTTCCAGGTGAATGATTGACGCCAGTGACTTTTTCTCTATGGAAATATGAGCATCCCCCGGAGCGATCAGTATCCGGCCGCTTTTAATGATATCTCCCTCTGCCGCTTCTTTAACCTCAAGCGGGCAGATTCTGTCGAGACTGGCGGCAAACTCCTTTGTAAAACCGGCGGGCATATGCTGAACAACCAGAATGGGTACGGCAAGTCGCGGGTCGATTTCCGCAAATACTTTTCTGAGGGCATTGGGACCGCCCGTGGAGATTCCTATGGCGATGATCTCGGGCTTTTCCGGTTCTCTGACGGGTTTGATGCTCTCCCAGTCGGGTTTTAATTTTGAGGCGCGCTCGCTGACCACGGCCGACTGACGGATAAATGCCGGTTCGGCAACGGGGGCCGGCATGTGATTCTCCTCCATCGGGGGGAGATATTCGCCTTTTTTCCTCCGGAAATCGCTGCCGTAGGCCTTGAGTACCGAGACAAGCTGCTGACCGACTTTTTCAAGTTCGTCAGGGGATGAACCGCTGGGTTTGGTTATAAAATCAGAAGCTCCCAGAGCAAGGGCCTCCATGGTGACCCGGGCGCCTTTTTTGGCAATGGAAGACAGGATGACAACGGGAATTTCGATGTTCATGCTGTGCATCTCTTTCAAAAAATCGATGCCGTTCATTTCCGGCATTTCAAGATCGAGGACGATCACATCAGGATTGAGTCTGGGGATTTTATTCAGGCCGAAACGGCCGTTCATGGCGGTTCCCGCCACTTCAAGACTGCCGTCTTTTTCAATCAACCTGGATATGATATTTCTCATCAGTGCCGAGTCGTCTATCACCAGGACTGAAATCTTCTTGTCTGACACGAGTTTGCCTCTTATTCTATTTCTGAGATTTTCCGTAAATACAGGCCCAGTCGGTTTTAATGAACTTGAACTGGGTATCCATTCCGAACAGGGATTCCGAGTGACCGATAAAAAGATAGGAATGGGGAGCCATGGCGTTCCAGAAATGGTCTATAACGTTCTTCTGTGCAGGTTCGTCAAAGTAGATCAGTACGTTCCTGCAGAATACGATATCCAGGTTTCTGAGATTGCTTCCGAATTTCAAGTTGTGATAATCGAATTTGACAAGACTTCCTATTTCCGGCTTGATTCTGTATCCGGTTTCTTCTTCTATGAAGTATTTCTTCAGATAGGAATCAGGTACACCCGCAATTCTGCTTTTGATGTACAGACCTTCTTTCGCCTTCATAAGCGATTTCAGGCTTAGATCCGATGCAATGACTTCTATTTTAAAATCAGGAGGCAGATACTCCTTCAGCACCATGGCATTCGTATAGGGCTCTTCACCGGTAGAACATCCGGCGCTCCAGATGGAGATCTTTTTGTCGCCGCTTTTCTTCTTCCTTTCCACAAGATCGGGAATGACGAAGTTGATGAAGGTATCATAATGCGCCTGATTTCTGAAAAATCTGGTCAGATTTGTGGTTACCGAATCCAGAAAATCCTTCAGTTCCACATCGCTGCTTTTCAGGGCGGAATAGTACTCGCTGATACTGTTCAGGCTCAGAAGTTTGAGCCGCTCTTTCAGACGGCTTTCGAGGATGGTCCGGTTGGAATCAGAGAAATGAATTCCGCTTTCATTATAGATAAGATCTCTGATTTTCTGGAAATCGGAGTCATTCAGGAAATCTGCCATTTGCTGTACCATCCTTCCGTGTACTAATGAGTCTAATTCCCAGTATTCGGTACTGTCAATATAATATAGGGATTTGGATCTTTTTCCTATATCCGTCAGGATAAAGGATTTCTTTGCCCTCCTGTTCATTGACAGGAGGTCCATATAAAACCATAATTTCCTGAAAATGAAAACGCTCATTCCCCTGTTTTTATCATTATTTCTGATCATCTCCTGTTCTCTGGAGTATGACTCATCGGTCAGCGAAAGCCTGGACGAGTCCATACCCACATCCAGGCTTTATAATGTAAAACATATCCAGATTCAGGGCGGTGTCGAAAAGGTCTCATTCGAGGCTGATGAAGCGGTGATCTGGGAGGAACGGGAGGAGACTGAACTCCGAAACTTTGTTTTCAGGGAGTATAATCGAAATGGTGAGGTCATCACATCCGGAGAAGCGGAATATCTGCTCATATCCGACAGTCATGACGCCGAGATTTCTGGAAATATATACGGTTATTCCCTGAATAATGAGGCTTCCATTGAGGCCGACAATCTGACCTGGACGGATGAAAAGAGGGAGCTGTCCAGCGACAGAGAGTCGCCGGTGATCATTTCCATGGATAACGGATCTCTGTTGAGCGGACGCGGATTCACCGCCGATCTTTATACAAATACCACGACTTTTTCCTCAGGAATAGGCGGCCGCATAGAGTCGAGGAGTTCGGATGAATAGAGTACCAGCCCTGCTGTACATTCTCCTTGTGACGATACCGGTTTTTTCTGAACAGTACAGCTTTTCAAGTGATTATCTGAAGTCGGTCATGGCCGAGGGAAAAGAGAGAACCCTGCTGGAGGGAAATGTTCTTGTTCAGTCTGAAAAAAAGAGGATAAAAGCCGACAAGGTTGAAATTCTGGGAAAGGATTTTCAATACTTCATCTGCGAGGGAGATGTCTCCGTTCAGGATCTGGAAAAAGACTTCACAATCACATCGGAGGTCTTTCAGTATGACAATGACAAAAGGATCATCAGGATTCCCGGCCCCTCGGTCATGGAGGACCGGGGCAATAAACTGATCATCAAATGCAGTTATCTGGAGAATCGGGAGAATGACGATTTGATCATCCTTCAGATCGGTGTAAGAATTCTGAAAGAAGATCTTTCCTGCAGAAGCGAATTTGCCGTCTACTACAGGGACAGGAATGTGCTTGAACTGACAGGGCTTCCCATCGTCTACAGAAAGGATGATGTATTCCGGGCTTCCCGCATAACAGTCGACCTCGATACAGATGAGATCAGCATGGAGGGTGTTGTTCAGGGATCTCTTCTTTCCAAAAGCCGGGATGACGAGGAAGGTCAGCAGGATGACAAGGATGCACCGCCCGTCAGCACCGATCTGATCCCTCCTGAAGAATCAGCTCAACCTTTGGAGAACCGGAATGAGTAAAGAGCCCGGATATGACAGTAAATCTCTGCAGGTTGAGAATGTCAGAAAAACCTATGGTAAAAAAATCGCCGTCAAAACGATGAGTTTCACAATGCATCAGGGAGAGATCGTGGGACTTCTCGGACCTAACGGTGCGGGAAAAACGACCTGTTTCTATATGATTGCCGGGTTTATCAATGCCACCTCCGGCCGTATCCTGCTGGATGACATAGATATCACCCGTGAGCCCATGTATCGGCGGTCAAGACTGGGGATCTCCTATCTTCCTCAGGAACCCTCGGTTTTCCGGAAACTGACGGTGGAGGATAACATCTGGGCAATCCTTGAGACCCGGCATGATCTGTCAAAGCATGAAAAACAGGAGAAGATGGAGCAGCTTATCGATGACCTGGGAATCCAGAAGGTCAGAACCCAGAAGGCGTTTACTCTCTCAGGAGGAGAGCGGCGCAGGACGGAAATTGCCCGTTCCCTGGCAACAGATCCACGGTATCTGCTCCTTGATGAACCCTTTGCAGGCATTGACCCTATTGCCGTTCACGAAATAAAGAATATTATAGGACAGCTGTCGGAACGGGGGATCGGAATCCTCATAACAGATCATAATGTAAGAGATACCTTTACGATCACCCACAGATCCTATATTACCAATCTGGGGGAGATCATCGTCAGCGGCAGCAAGGAAGAGCTGCTCGAAAGCGAGCTGGCCAGAACTATCTATCTTGGAAAAGATTTTTCAATGTAGACAGGGTTGAAGAGCACTGCTGACCGCTTGCTAAAACGCATAATAATGATACAATTCAATTGACTATCAGTTAAAAAACGGAGGACGTCTTGCAGGTTCAAAGAACCGTCATTTCACAGGAACAGCGTCTTAAGATGAGCCCTCAGATGTACCAGTCCATACAGCTGATGGCGCTGCCCATACAGGATCTCAAGCAGAAAATTGCAGAGGAAGTGGAGAGGAATCCAGCCCTTGAAGAGGTCGAATCGCTTAAAACTGCCAGCCTGGATGACATTCCTCCCAAAAAAACAGAAGACTATGACCCCTTTGAGAATTCCTCAGATCCCGGCTATGAACGGGCCGCCGACACGGGAGAAGATACGAAAAGGAAATTCCTGGAAGGCGCCGTTTCCAGGGGAGAGTCTCTGCAGGATCATCTGCTCTGGCAGCTTCATATGTCCATACTGACGGAAGAAGAAACCCGTGTGGGCGAACTGCTCATCAGCAACCTGGACGGCAACGGATTTCATATGGAACCTCCCCGGTCTCTTGTTAAAAAAGAGGAGTATGAAATACTTGATAAGATGATCCTTCTTATACAGGAATTCGATCCCCTCGGTGTCTGCGCAGCCGATCACCGGGAGTCTCTTCTGATTCAGTCCCATCTTCGTGAGGATATGCCTCCCGAGGTTGATCAAGTTCTGACAGAATTTATGGAATTGCTGGAGAAAGAGAAATATAATGAAATTATAAGGCAGCTGAAGATCAGCAGGGAAAGATGGGACCAGATCATGGACTTCCTGAAATCGCTGGATCCCTATCCTGGAAGCATCTATTCCCAGAGTTCTTATAATTATGTGATTCCGGATTTGATTGTCCGAAAGAAAGAGGGAGAATTTGTGATTATCCTCAATGATGAGGAGATTCCGGTTCTCAGAATCAACTCCTTTTTTGAGGATATCCAGGAAGGGGGAGCTGCAGCCGAAGACAAAAAGGTAAAACAGTTCGTAAGCGGCCGTGTAAAGGATGCACGCTGGTTTATTGGAAGTATCAATCAGAGGAATGCCACTCTGCTGAAGACGGCAACGGCAATTCTCGAGTTTCAGAGAGATTTTTTCAGAAAGGGTCCCAAGTATCTCAATCCGCTGACACTGAAGGATGTGGCAGTGGAGATCGGGGTTCACGAGGCTACCGTTTCACGAATCACAACCAATAAATACGTTCAGACAGAATGGGGCATCTATGAGCTGAAGCACTTTTTTACCAATTCCATATCCGGAGCCGGTTCGGGTGGTTCCAAATTCTCCAAAGAAGGAGTCAAGGAGATCATCCGGGAGATCATCGAAGAGTCAGGTGATGAAAGAAAACTGTCTGATCAGAAAATCTCGGATCTTCTGAGTAAGAAAGGAATTAATATCGCCAGGAGGACTGTTGCCAAGTACAGAAAAGAGCTGTCACTGGGATCATCATTCAAGCGGTAATAATTTATATTTTTTATCTTGGTGTCTTTAGTTCGCTAAAATGCACCACTTGATAGGAGGCTTCTATGACTATAGAGCTTAAAGGTGTTCATTATGATGTATCTGACAGGACCCGCGAGTATGTGGATAAAAAGCTGAAAAGGCTGAAACATGTGGAAGAGCTTATTGTCGATTTCCATATGACGTTATCCAGAGAGCCGAAAGGCCAGTATGTCGCTACGTCAGATGCCCATTTTCGATGGGGGCAGAACAGCCATGTCAAGGTGGAGGATAGAGATCTGTATAAGGCAATAGACGTAATGTTCGATAAAATTGAGCATAAAACAACGAAGGAAAAAGAGAAAATTCAGAGCCATAGCTGAGTTTTTCAATATGAAATGATATCAGGGTCCTTCCCGTCAGGGGAGGGCCCTGTTTTTTTTCATTTTGCGGAAGGATTAAAAAAGAGTAGAAATTTCAGGAAATAGAAGATAAAATCAAGGTTCCAGAGTAGATCTGTGAAAGTTGAGGAACCGGATGGAACAATTCACAGTTCTGGATCTGCTTGATCTGGATCTGCATGATTATAACACTTTAAAACTGAAGTGTCTCGCCGGGCGAAAGGGACTGGCCCGGCCCATCAACCATATGGAGCTGAACCGTCCGGGTCTGGCTCTGACCGGTTTCTTCAAGACCTTTGCTTCCCACAGGGTGCAGGTTTTCAGTGCTGCCGAGCACGAATATCTGAAGGAAATGGAGCTGAAGGGAGATTTCTCGTCTGTAGAAGAGCTCTTCACCTATCCCATTCCCTTCTGTGTTTTCTGCCGGGATACCAAACCGGCGGACTGGTTTGTAGAGTTGGCGGAGAAGGCCGAAGTGCCTATCCTTCAGACTCCTCTTCCCTCCAGCGAGTTCTCGGTCAGAATTATTCGGACTCTGGGTGATATTCTGGCTCCACAGGAGAAGCAGCATGCCGTTCTTGTGGAAGTGTTCGGAATGGGGGTCCTGATCAAGGGCGACAGCGGTGTCGGAAAAAGCGAGACCGCACTGGAGCTTCTGGAACGGGGTCATCGTCTCATCTCTGATGATTCGGTGCTCCTGAAATGTTTCAGCGGGAAGATTATCATGGGGTTCAGCGATGACCGGATACTTGGTCATCATATGGAGATCCGGGGGTTGGGAATCATTAATGTCTCCCAGATCTTCGGGGTTCGGGGAATCCGGGACAAGAAACAGGTTCAGCTGGTCATCAACCTTGAAGAGTGGGACTCTTCCAAAAATTATGACCGGCTCGGGACGGTGGATGTTACGGCTGAAATACTGGGAGTGAAAATCCCGGCTTTCAACATCCCGGTTAAACCGGGAAGGAATATTCCGGTCATTATTGAAACGGCGGCTCTGAATGAGCGTTTGAAACACAAAGGCCATTATGCCGCCAAAGAATTTAATAAAAATCTGATCCAGATGCTGGAAAGTGAAAATGCCAGAAAAATGTATCAGGATAATTATTTAACTAAGCAGGATTAGAGTATGGTACAGAAAAATATAATGGTAAAGAATCGGGCCGGCCTTCATGCACGACCGGCTGCCTTGATTGTTCAGACTGCATCTCAGTTCGAATCCATCATATATCTTGAAAAAGGGACTGAAAAGATCAATGCGAAGTCCATCATGGGTATCCTGACAATGGGAGCCGGATATAATACGGAAGTGATTATTTCTGCGGAGGGACCGGACGAAGAGGGAGCCCTGGATGCAATGTTTTCTCTCTTTGAAAGCAGGTTTGAAGAGGATTAGATCCGGGATAATCATCCGGGGAATTTTCCTTGTTCTCACAACATCAGCTCTTTTTCCGGCGGACAGCTATACGGACAGATTTGCCATAACCGATGACGGTTTACTCGTCCTGATCTCCCGGCCGGAGAGAGTTCCGGAAGAACTGATTCAGACCTATCTGGAGAGTGGCTACAAATCGGAAATCTACACCAGTTTCAGGGTACAGATGAGCGGAAGTTCTCTGTCCATCGGCGGTGAACATCT
>QKJO01000009.1 GCA_003249275.1 Spirochaetaceae bacterium | reverse complement strand
CGCTGACAACGGTGCCGTCATAGGAAACCGTGAAAAGGGCGGAACTGATATCCGGACCCATTTCAAAGTGATCGATCTTCTGAACAGCGGGAAAGAAATAGAGAGTGATACGATCCAGTCGATTTCCTTCAAAATCACTCCGGTACAGGATTCTCCGGTCATCAGCAGAAGCCGTCCAGTAGCTGTCTTCTCCGGCAAATACAGGATCGGCTATATGTTCGTACACAGGAATCCGGAAACTGCCGAATGTATCCAGCAGGTAGGAGTTTGAAAACTCGCCAGTTCTGCTGCCGCAGGAGATGAGAAGAGCTGCAAGGGCGGGGAAAAAGATGAATCTTTTCATATCGGAATCCTGTTTTCCATTTTAATCTCCCCTTCCCCGGACATCAAGCAGGCCTCCCGGCCGGGTTGTAACCTGTTGCCAGAAATGTCTTCAATCCCCTGTCGGGATAACGCCCAAGATACTCCGGCGGACAGGGAACATCCTCCAGAATCTCGAAACTTCCCGTCGTACCGGTCCTGATCATCTCCTGGAACTCAATTTTATCACAATCCGTGGCATTCAGACAGAACAGGGCGGCGCCGCCGGGAACAAGAATCTGCTCCAGACGCATCATCAGTCGGGGATAGTCCTTTCTGTACTGGAAACTCTGTCCCTGCTGGGGTGGCGGATCAAAAATAACCAGATCGTAGGGGCCTCTTTTTTTTATTTTCCCGAATGATTTGAAAATATCATAGGCAAAATAAGCGGATTTCCGGCTTTCCAGACCGTTTATATCGTGATTTGTCCGTCCGATATTCAGAGAATTGCCGTTCATATCCCAGTTGTCCACCCGGCCGGCTCCCGATGAGACCGCAGCAACAGAAAAAGAACAGGTGTAGGCAAAGAGATTGAGAACCAGAAACGGACTGTCGTCCTTTTTCTTGCTCGACTGATTGAGAATATACTCGCTGATTTTCCTGCGCCCTTCTCTCATGTCGGCAAAGAACCCCGGATTCTGTCCCCGTTTCGTATGGATCAGATATTTCAGACCGGCCTCTTCGATATGAACCGTGTCGGGACAACCTTCACTGAGGAAGAGATCTTCAAATTTACCGGCCCGCCTGGATTGAATCCGGATATGGTTCCCCGGATATTTATCCCTAAGCAGTGTGATCAGACTTTCCCTGAA
The DNA here is from genome assembly GCA_003249275.1 of Spirochaetaceae bacterium. Next base: position 2,132 of record QKJO01000009.1, on the reverse strand, counting down.
GATCTCATCCAGGGGAGAATAGGTAACGACAAAAAAGAAGGAACCGAACCGGTCAATCAGAAGATGCTCCCAGCCCGGAATCTGGCCGGAAGGTCCGTGAAAAATCTTCTCACAGCTGTTGTCCATTCGTGGAACAGCATCACCGATTAATTCAAGAGGATCAGTAAATGGATTCATATGTTTATTCTCGGCAGGGAACGGGATTAAATTTGTTTTATATTTCGGGAAACCCGGTGTCTTCCGCCCGGGCTCCCGCAGTTTGTCAGTTGCCGATCTCTTTCAGAGATCCCACAAGACCGGCCAGATTCTGAATTTCCGAAGGAATAATAATCTTTGTAGCCTGTCCGTCTGCTACTTTTGCCAGGGCTTCAAGACTCTTGATTCGTATGACCGATTCATCAACCTGTGCGGCTTTGATCATACTGAGACCCTTTGCCGTTGCCTGCTGGAGCTTCAGTATCGCTTCGGCTTCACCTTCCGCTTCACGGATGGAGCGTTCCTTGTTGGCTTCCGCCTGCAGGATGGCCGACTCTTTTTCTGCCTGTGCTCTTAAGATCATCGACTCTTTCTGCCCCTGAGCAACCAGAACGGCCGACATCTTTTCACCTTCGGCCCGGAGGATGGACTCTCGTCTCTCCCTTTCGGCTCTCATCTGTTTCTCCATGGCTTCCTGAATATCCGCAGGAGGGAGGATATTCTTGACTTCCACTCTGTTCACCTTGATACCCCAGGGATCGGTGGCTTCATCGAGGATGCTTCTCATCTTGGTATTGATGATGTCTCTGGAGGTCAGGGTCTCATCAAGCTCCAGCTCGCCGATGATATTTCTCAGTGTTGTAGCGGTCAGGTTTTCGATGGCTGAAATCGGTCGGTCCACTCCGTAGGTGAAGAGCTTCGGATCTGTGATCTGAAAGTAAACGACCGTGTCGATCTGCATGGTGACGTTATCCTTTGTGATAACGGGCTGAGGTTCGAAGTCGATCACATTTTCTTTCAAAGACACCTTGTTGGAAACCTTGTCCACAAGGGGAATCTTGACGTGAAGTCCAACTTCCCAGGTCGCCTGATAGGCGCCCAGCCTTTCCAGAATAAAGGCGTTAGCCTGAGGAACGATTCTGATATTTTTGATGAGCAGTATCAAAAAAAAGATCAGGACAGCAATCAATAGCCATGATGAATTCATATTTTCTCTCCTCTTAATCTGTCAAAGCCGGTATGCGGCTTTGGTATTTTCAATTACCTGTTTCGGGGCTGAGGGGGGCAACGATCAGAGTCACACCTTCAATTCTGACGATCTCGACATGCTCTCCCTCCGGGAAAGAGATCCCTCCCGATTCGGGTCTGGCCGTCCAGATCTGTCCGCCCACGGTAACCTGCCCGGGAGTATCCAGGGTTACAGGAATTTTTACAATCCCTTTCATCCCCACAAGTCTGTCCGAGTTGGTCTTCACTTTTCCCAGCTTCATCTTTTTGACAGCCACTGGTCTTGTAAACACAAAGAGCACAATGGACAGCACAAGAAAAAGAATGATCTGTACGGTCACAGAAGGAATGAAAAAAGCGAGGATCATCGACACCAGGGCGGCGATGGCCAGCCAGATGGTTGTCAGTCCCATGGTCAGCCCTTCAATAATCGTCATCAGAATGGCGATACCCAGCCATACCCAGGGCATATTGTTCAGTATCTCAAGCGGTAAAACTATATCCATATCTAGAATTTAACCCGAATAATCCGTATATGCCATAAGATTCTGTGATAAATTACAAGGGAGGGGAATGACGGATTAATTGGACAGTTCCGACAAGGCATAAACCTTCCCCGGTTCCAGATCGGGGATTTCCATTTTCACATCGGGAAGAACACTTTTCAGGACAAATCTGCTCTGCAGGAAACGGTTTGCCATCTCTCTGGCATCCAGATTTTCTTCCTTCATATAAATTGTGTCGTATTCATCCAGACCCGCCAGGGCAGCAGCTGCGGAGACAGCATCCCTCAGAGTGCCCGTCCGATCTGCCAGACCGTTTCCGGCCGCTTCCATGCCGCTCCACACGCGGCCTTCCGCCAGAGGTTTCAGATCTGTGACCGCCATATGTCTGCTCTCCGAAACCAGATTCAGGAATTGAGAATAGGT
>QKJO01000186.1 GCA_003249275.1 Spirochaetaceae bacterium | reverse complement strand
GAATCAAACCTCTTTTCATTACATTTTCCTCCTGTGATCAAAGCTGTTTCACAGCCTTGACAGTTACTCTATTAAGACCGGCTGGCCTTATTGAGCCGTGATTGATTTTGTTTATTCTGACATCCCCGGGTGTAATCAGATACAGACAAAGATCACAAAATGGTACCGGGACCGGGACATGTGTCACGATTCAGAGATGGTATTGAATCTTGTTGGCCAGCTGGATGATCTGAAAACGGTTTTCAATGTTCAGCTTTGAATAGATGATGCTCACATGGTTCCGCACTGTCCGTTCGGAAATGTAGAGCTCCTGGGCGATCTGGTCATTGTCGTATCCCGTGGCGATGAGGGTGAAAATTTCCTTCTCCCTTTTGGTGAGTTTATCCACCCACTCCATCTCATCTTTGAACTGGCTGATCGTGGGCTGGTCTTCCTTGTGGATGCTGTTGATCAGGCTGCTGATCAGCTGGGGGGAGATCTGGGTGATGCCGCTGCTGACGGCTCTGATGCTGGCGATCAGTTCGGTGGGAGAGAGGTCTTTCATCAGATAGCCCGAGGCCCCGTAGGATAGAGCCTGGCGGACGTACTCATCCTCATCGTAGGTGGAGAGCATGATGATCTTCACATCATCTCCGTCCCTGAGGAGCTCTCTTGTGGCGTCGACCCCGTTCATGACGGGCATATGGACATCCATCAGAATGATCTCGGGTTTGTACATCTCCTTTGCCTTCAGTGCCTCTTTTCCGTTCGGCGCTATGCCTACGACTTTGATGTCGTCTGTATAGTTATGGATGAAGGTCTTGAGACTTTCGGCAAAGAGATTCTGGTCGTCCACTATCAGTACATGTATGTTCATGACACCTCTTTTTTTATTCTAACAGGTTCAGACGGTCCTGCGTAAAGGAACAGTTTTTTTTTCCGCCCCTCCGGGAGGAAGGGGCAGGATCACTCTCAGTTCGAACCCGCCGTTGACGGCGCTTTTGACGGATATGCTCCCCTTCAGATTCCCGATTCTCTCCTCCATTCCCGTGATGCCGATTCCCTTGACCATATTCTCTGCGCCCTGTCCGTTATCCACAATTGTAAGGATCAGGGTTCCGTGTTCTATAAGAAAGTGGATTCTGATCTCCGTCGCCAGGCCGTGGCGGATGGCGTTGGTCAGGGCCTCCTGTATTGTGCGGTAAAGGGTGAAATTGATCTCCCGGCCGAAGGTCTGGGGAGCATTGCCCCAGTTGACCATGACCGATACACCCGTCACCTTCTGAAAGATGGAGGTGATCTTTCCGATGGCTCTGATGCCGTCCTCTTCCGGAGTATTCCGTGCCCGCGTCTTTCTCAGGGCGGTGCGTGTTTCGTTCAATCCCTCCCGTGCCTGTTTGCGGGCGGTGATCAGGATGTCCGAAAGGGTGCTCTGATCTTCTTTGGGAATGCTGCAGGCGGCGTTCAGAAGGGCTATCAGGTTGGTGAAAATATAACCCGAGATATCGTGAATCTCCCGGCTGATCCGGTTCCTCTCCTTATCGGACGATTCAATGTCTATGGTTCTGGCGTAATCCTGGAGGTCTGAATTGAACTGGGCCAGGGTCTTCATTGTTTCCCGCTGGATGATGATGTTCCCCAGCATCTCCTCCTTCCGGTCCGCTTGATTCACCATCAGATTGATGCAGAGGGAGAGGGTGGTCAGGATAAAGGCCATGATGATCAGGGTGTCCATGCCGGCAAACTGTTCCAGATCTGCCGCCCGCTGGTGGCCGAAGAGTGGATTGTAGACCTGGGAGCTGAGGATTCCTCCGATCAGAACTGCCGTACTTATAAAATTGTAGGGTTTTTTCAGTATAAACCCCGACTCCACCAGCAGCCCTATGCCCAGAACCAGTTTGATTGTGAAGAACCCGCCGCTGCCGTAACCCTGAATCATTATAAGATAGCAGCGGAACAGGAGGAGAATTCCTCCCGTGTAGGTTGATTTGACAAAAAGAAGAAATACGCTCAGAGCCGCCGATAGGATCAGGAAGACTGAGAATGCATCCGGACCGGAAATTCCGGAGGCCGATGCATCCGGCGGCGGATAGAAAAAGGCGGCAATGAGGTAGGACAGGATCACGATGGACAGGTAATATCCCGCCATTGTCTTTCCGTGCTTGAGAATGAGAAAAGTATTTTCTTCCCTGTCTTTATTCAGCAAAAACTCTGTCCTGATGAGTGATTGGAGGGACCGCCCTTTCAAGCGGCACAGGATCAATCTTGTTGCATGAGAGTCGGGTCTGTCAACTCTTTTATTTCCGACCGGACCGGATCGAGATATCCCGGTCCGGGAGTCCCGGTGCCGCCGCGGGGGAGGGTGAAGACCGGTTTTATCTGTAGCTCTTGATGCAGGAAAATTCGATCTTAACCTTTTTATCGTAATACCGGTTGAGATAGTTCTCTATCATCCCTTTGTTGAGCTGGCGCTCCCTGAATTTAGGCCCGAACAGGATGGTCTCCATAGTCATGTTCAGCCGGTCCATGTCCATGTCCATATAGGGATAGAAGGCGCCGTAATTGTTGATGCGCCAGCTGAGTTTGTCCAGAGACCGCTCCGAATCGTCATAATGGATCAGCCTGTATTCCGACTCTTCCGAGTAGTCGGTGTCCTTGATGAAGTATCCCCAGATCTGATAGTTCCTGAAATCGAAGTTCTTCCTCAGCTCCTCGCTGATCCTCTTTCTGATCCGGCTCAGACAGGAGGCGATCGTTTCGCCGTAGAGTATCCGGCCGAAGCGCAGGTTCTTCTCCTCCGGAATTCTGCTGAGATCCAGTCCCAGGCAGACACCCGTACCGTCGGCTCCGTAAAGACGCCACTGGTTGAGGTTGTCGAACCTGTCGGTCAGGGAGAATATAAACCGTTTTGTGATGTTCTGAAGACGGGCTTCATCGAAATCATCATCAAGTTTTTCCTTGAGGATCGTGTTCCTGCTGCTGATTTCGGTGATGTCGTTCAGACCCGCAGGGCTTGAGAACCTGATCTTTCCGCTTTTGAGGATTTCGATCAGGGCCTGAAAGGATGTGTAATGGTAAAAAGTCTTTATTTTATCCCTCATCAGGATCAGTTCGTCAAAAAGAGCCTGTTCTTTTTTCAGGTAGAAGGTTTCGGTTTTCAGGTCCAGCTGTACTTCCAGGGAGAGGGATGGGGGGAGACCGTCATGGCCGAGGGATTTAAATAGAGAGTCGAACTCGCTTCTGAGGATGTCCTGCATGTTCATAAGAGTCCTCCCTCATCAATTATAGTATTCAGCCGGGGAGCATCGTCACCCTGTTTCGCCCGTTTGCCTTGGAAAGGTA
>QKJO01000168.1 GCA_003249275.1 Spirochaetaceae bacterium | reverse complement strand
AACTCGTCCGGTGCTTCCCCGGCAGGAGGAGCAGAGACTCATAGAGGGCTTTTGACTCATCGTAGCGCTTCAGATTGAAGTAGAGGTTGGCCAGGTTGAAGATAATGTCGTTGTAGTGGAGCCCCTGCAGATCCCGCCCCCGGATATAGGAGCTTTCCGCCTTGCCTGCATTGCCCAGTTTCTGGTACAGAATGCCCAGATAGAGGCAGGCGCCGTCGCTGGAGGGATCGGACTCCAGAGATTTTTCAAAATTGAGAACCGCCTGATTCAGCCGTCCGGCCCGGAAATCCTCCAGTCCCTGTTCATAACTGTCCAGACCGTACAGAAGACTGCCGGCAAGAAGAAAAAAAACTGCAGCTAAACCCTTCAATGTCATACAGATCCTTCCTTCCTTTGGTTTGACAGATTCATGGAAACTGTTTAGATTATTAACATACCGAAAAAACCCTTCCTTTTCCATAGAGTGAAGAACAAATCCAGTGGTACGGTTTTTTTTTGGAGAGTGAATGAGTATCATCATCGTACTTATAATTGTTTTCGGCACTGCTCTTGCTGTTATTACATTTTTTATTGTCAGATCGGTCATCGCGCCCAAAAAGGTAGCCACCCTCGCCGATCTGGTTAAGCAGAACAAGAATCCTCAGGCCATCCGCATGGCCAAAACGATTCTGACCAAGGAACCCCGGAACAGCGAGGCCCATTACCTCCTGGCCAAGGCCCTGGAGCAGGATGGAAAAGCCGAACTCGCCCTCATGGAACTGAAAACCGTCAGCAATATCAACGATTTCAAGGGATACTGCAAAGAGAATGAATTCCGGCCCCGCCTGGCCCGTCTCTTCGATCAGTTCAACTTTCCCGAAGAGGCTCTCAAGGAGTATCTGCTCCTCATTAAGATGGAACCCTATAACCCGGATTATTACTTTCTGGCGGGAAGCCTCTTTGAAAAACGGAACAAAAATACCCAGGCGGCCCAGTTCTACAAAAAGGCCATCGACATGGACCCCCGGAATTCGGATGCCCATTTTGCCCTGGGATCCCTGCTGTACAAGGGCAAGAGATACAACGATGCCAAGATCATCCTCTCCAAAGCCCTGAAACTCCGGCCCGACAACTACAAGGCCCACTTCTTTCTGGGCCGGATGTACAAGGAAACACAGAATTTCACCGATGCCATCCAGTCCTTCGAACAGGCTCAGAAGGACAGCGAGTTCAAGGTGAAGTCCCTGATCGAGCGGGGCATCTGCTACATCTCCATCAAGAATTACGACAAGGCGGTGACCGAACTGGAGAGAGCGGTCAAGCTCACAATCGATACCAGTGAGGACTCGCTCCTCTTTGCCCGTTACTATCTGGCCATGTGCCATGAAAAGAACAGGGACATCGACAAGGCGATTGAGCAGTGGGAAGCCATCTACAGCAAGAAGCAGTCCTTCAAGGACGTGGCTGAAAAGCTGAGCCAGTTCCAGGACCTGAGAGAGGACGACAGGATGAAGGACTACCTGACCTCGTCCAATCAGGACTTTCTGAATCTCTGCCAGAAGATCATGGAAGTGATGAACATGAGCATCTCCGATCAGACAATGACCAGCTTCGGCTGTCAGATCATCGCCACCGAAAAGACCGTCGGCCAGTGGCGGAACACCAAGAAGATGCCCTGGCTGATCCATCTGTACAGGATCACCGAGAACATCGACCAGCCCCAGGTGAGGGATTTCCATGAAGAGATCCAGAAGCTCAAGGCTTCCCGCGGCGTTATGATCACCAGTTCCCTGTTCACAAGGGCGGCGAAGGAGTTTACCGAATCCCGTCCCATGGAACTCCTCGACAAGAGCAAGCTGCAGGATCTGCTTCATAAAGCGGATAAAGTCATACTCCGCAAATGAAAATACTCATCGTAGCCGATCACAAGGACCCCCTTGTCTACTCACCCAATATCAAGAAGCGCTTCGGCGATGTGGAGCTGGTTCTGGGGGCGGGAGACCTTCCCCTGGAATACTACGGCTTCATCGTCAGCAGCCTGAACAAGCCTCTGTATTTCGTCTTCGGCAATCACAACCTTAAACGCTATTCGGTCTTTAAGAAGAATGCAGCTTTCAGTCAGAGCGATGTGGATTACTCCTCACCCGAAAACATCTACAGCAACAGCTTCGGCGCCACCTACATCGGCGACAAGGTTGTCCGGATCAAATCGAAGAACCTGCTCATCGCCGGACTGGGTGGGAGCCGCCGGTACAACAAGGATATCAATCAGTACAATGAGTTTCAGATGTACATGAAGATTCTTCATATGGTACCCAGGCTGATCTGGAACAAATGGCGTCACGGACGGTATCTGGACATCCTCCTGACCCATGCCTCCCCCCGGGGCATCCATGACAAGGAAGACCCCTGCCACATCGGGTTCAAGAGTTTTCTCTGGTTTATGGACAAGTTCAAACCCCAATATCTGCTCCACGGCCATATTCACCTGTATTCCCTCAACGACAGACGGGTCACCAAATACAAAGAAACCACGGTGATCAATACATACGACCACTACTTACTTGATTTCGAGGTAGATCATGGATAGAAATGCAATGAATTCCCAGGCTCAGTCAGACTTCAACAAGGCGAAAAACAGGGCTTTTTTCAACACCATCATGAGTATACTCCGGCCGGAAAAGCAGGAGCTCCTCTCCTTCTACGACGTCAAGTCGATGATCAGGACAAGCTCTGAGAGCTACAGGGGCATGCAGTCGGTCAAGATAGCCGATATCTCCGGCAGCGAAGGCCGATACAGCGACTTCAACAAGGCCTTTCTGCCCAAGAAAGAGCATTTGAGAAAGCGGTGGGAGAGCATCGACAAGGCCTACATCAAGGATGTGATTCTCCCCGCCATCCAGCTTTACAAGATCGGGGACATCTATTTTGTCCGGGACGGCAATCACAGGGTGTCGGTCGCCAAGTCTCAGGGCGTATTCTCCATCGATGCGGAGGTGACCGAACTCTCCACCGAGATGGAACTGACGCCGGGGATGAGCATGATGGAGCTGAAACAGTCGGTTCTGGAGTACGAGCGGAACCAGATGATCAGCCAGGCGGATCTGGACGGCATCATCGAAGAGGGCAACATCCTGTTCACCGCTCCCGGACGGTACGAAGAGATGCTTCAGCATATCCTCGGGCATAAATACTTCATCAATATGAATCAGGAGGATGAGATTCCTCTGCCCGTGGCCGCCCGGTCCTGGTACGACAACCTCTATGTTCCCATCGCCAAGGTCATCAGGGACGCCAATCTGCTCAACCGGTTTCCCGGCAGAACCGAGTCGGACCTGTACATCTGGATCGTCAAA
>QKJO01000183.1 GCA_003249275.1 Spirochaetaceae bacterium | reverse complement strand
TAAATATGTTTCACAGCCCATTACTGTAGTTCTGATTATTTTTTGGAATGCGTATAATGGTATTACTGTTTACTAATTGTATATACTCAACTCAATTTAGTATTTTTTTAATGATTGGAAAATACGTCACATATTGGAATTTTGAATATTTTTCGATTTTTTGCGGTTTTTTCGCTTTTTTGGGATATTGATCGCAAATACGAACAAGAAAACGATATCATCTGTCCTCAATAGGCAGATAGAGGGAAAACAGGGTTCCCTCATCCGGGTGGGTCGTAAAGCGGACCCGGCCTCCCAGAATCTTCTCGCCGAAGAGTTTCATACCGTAAGTACCGAGACCTCTTCCCGATTCATCCTTGGTTGTAAAATTCTTCTGGAAGACCCGCAGGGCCGTCTCCTCCGGGATGAACCGGGCATTCCAGACTGAAAAGAGAACACCGTCATCCTTCTGAAGAGCATTCAGTTTGACAGTTCCCCCCGGAGGGGTCGCTTCAAAAGCATTAATCAGCATATTGGTCAGAACACGTAGAAGAAGTGTCGTGTTTGTGAAAAAAGCCCGGTCTGCGGAGGATCGGGATACTTCAAAATCTCTGCCGGAGCTGGAGGGATGGGTTTTAAACAGACTTTCCAGGGAGTCGCACACCTCATTGACTGTAAATTCATCCTTGCGGGTGAGTTCTTCAAAGCCTTTGTTGCTGCAGAGAATCTTGTGCACTGTAATCTCTTCTGTCAGCCTCTTGATCACCTTATTCAAGAGGATCAGTTCACGGCAGTTCTCGTCCACCAGGTTGTTCAGTTTCAAGAGTTCCGAACTGCCAATGACAGAACCGAGGACGTTGTTGATATCATGGAAAAACACCCGTTCCATGGCATCCCATCTCTCCTGCGCCGAGATGTCCCTGAGAAACAGAAGTATGAATTTGATCCCTTCCACCTCTATGGGACAGGATCGTACTTCAAAACTCAAATCCACAGCCTTGCCGCCGCCGGAAGATTCGATATGGCACTTCCTTACGGTTGTTTCATCACTTTCCATAGCCGCCACCATGGCAATGACCGCACCGCAGGTGGAACAGTAACGGCTGGTGCCGCAGCCGCCGGGCATTTCGTCAGCATGGATACACTCCAGAGCTTCTCCCAGACGTTTTCCCAGGATGAATTCGGATGTAGGGATGTTAAGGCTCTTCAGCAGAGTATCATTGACGGTGATGATCTGCCTTTTCCCGTTGAGAACGGCAAGGAGACCTCCCACGCTGGTGAGGAGAGAATCGATGACAGGGTTTTTGCTGAGTCTTTTGAGGTCTTTTAGGATCTGATCTGTACTATCCCGTTCCGCAGGAGCGAAATAGCTTGTGATTCCCATATTCGGCCTCCACAGGCGGTTCAGAATTTAATCATAAACAAGTATGCACTTTATGTAAAGGAAAAGAGCTTAAGATTACAGCGTCCGGAGGAGCCGGGTTTCAGACAGGCATAAGCAGTACGGGAAGGTTTAGGATCTTTTCTCTATTCAGGGACCCTCCTCCCCCTATATACTTTTACCATGCACAGCGACAAGCTCATTATTCAGATTATCATCGCCCTCATACAGCAGACGGGACTGAACATCATCGTGGCCCTGCTGTTGTCCCGGGTGGGTATATTCACCAGGATGATCAGAAACCGTGCCGCCAATACGGGTGATATGCTCTTTCCCGTCATTGTCCTGGGTCTCCTGGGGATTGTGGGGACCTATACGGGCGTGCCTATTCAGGGAGCCCTGGCCAATGCCAGAATGGTTCCCGTTTTTGTCGGCGGTCTGCTGGGCGGACCGATCGTGGGCATCTTTGCGGGACTTGTGGCCGGAATCCACCGATGGGGGATCGATATCGGGGGGTTTACCGCCCTCTCCTGCATGATCTCCACCATCGTCGAAGGCGCTCTGGCCGGTTTTTTGAGTCCCCGGTTCTACCGGTCCTCCAGGAAGCCTCTGTTTGCCCTGGCTTCAGCTGCCGCTGCGGAGTGTATCCAGATGATACTGATCCTGGCGACGGCCCGTCCCTTTGCCGATGCGGTCAGTCTGGTCAAGGTGATCAGCATCCCCATGATAACGGCCAACAGCATAGGATGCGCCCTGATCATTCTGGTGTTTGAAAATCTCTTCAGCGAAGGAGAGAGGATGGCCGCCCGGCAGTCCCAGCAGGTTCTGCGGATCGCCGATCAGACCCTGGGTATCTTCAGAAAGGGACTGAACAGGGAGACGGCTGCCGCCGCTGCCGATATCATCCGGAAGGAGATGTCTCTCATCGCCGTCTCTTTCACCGACCGGAAGGGAATCCTTGTTCATTCGGGTGCGGGAAATGATCATCACAATACGAGTCAGTCTCTTCTCACAAGAATCACCAAAGAGGCCATGAGGAAGGGCGTTCTTATGACCGCAGGGACCAGGGAGGAGATCGGGTGCTATCACCCCGACTGCAGCCTGAAGTCCGCCGTCATCGCTCCTCTCATGCGGGATGAGGAGTGTATCGGAACCCTGAAGCTCTACAAGGGGGAGGAAAACGGCATCAATCAGGCCGATGTGGAAACCGCCCGGGGCCTGGCGGCCCTCATTTCCTCACAGCTGGAGCTGAGCCGGCTGGATGAACAGAAACAGCTGCTCCGGCAGGCGAAGATGCTGGCTCTGCAGGCCCAGATCAACCCCCATTTCCTCTTCAACGCCATCAACACCATCGTCTCCCTGATCCGGACAAATCCTGAAAAAGGAAGGGAACTACTCGTGCATCTGGGGACCTTCTACCGGAACAACCTGCAGTCGGGGAGCACATCGGTCCCTCTGGAAACGGAGATCCGCCATATCAAGGCCTATCTGGAAATCGAGCAGGCCCGGTTCGGAGAGAGGCTGAAGGTGGCCTATGAAATCCAGGAAGGTCTGAATCTGGACCTGCCTCCTCTTCTTCTGCAGCCCCTTGTGGAGAATGCGGTCATCCACGGTGTCCAGCCCTGCCCCGAGGGCGGCTCTGTAACGGTCAAAGCCGAATCTGCAGAAGGGGGAACTCTCCTTTCGGTCCATGACAGCGGCAAAGGACTGAAAAATGCCGGAATCTGCGATGATCCCGATGACAAACCCTCCAAGTCCATCGGCATAGCCAATATCCGCCAGCGGCTCCTCAATTTCTACGGCCCTGCCGCGGAACTGAGGCTCATCTGTAATGAAGGGGAGGGGACGATCGCCCGGATTTTCATCCCTGCCGGGAGCAGCACATGATCCGTGTTCTCGTTGTGGACGATGAGATCCCCGCCAGAGACGAGCTCTGCTGGCTCCTGCAGAAGCACCCGGACATCGAAATCGCTGGTGAAGCGGA
>QKJO01000130.1 GCA_003249275.1 Spirochaetaceae bacterium | reverse complement strand
AGGAGTATCCAAATATTCATATCCGTCCTGGGTGATGGTTGCTGAGAAGTCCCGTATCTGATCGGCGTCAAGAACTTCCCACTGAAGGGGGTGGGGAATCGGGTCGCTGTAGTTGTAATAGGCCCGGAAGAAATATTCTCCGTCCCGTTCTTTTTCTCTCTGGGCGAGGCTCTGGGCCTGGAAAAAGCTCATCTGCTCCCGGCGGTGCTGAGTCTTCCAGTCCATCCAGTCGTTAAATCCTTTCGCAAATTTAACGAATGCGGCTCCCTGCTCTTCGGTGATTCCGATCTCAGTGAAATCAGGAGTCGGTTCAACCCGGATTCCTGTATCGACGACAGACTGGACCTTTCTCTGCTGGAGGCTTGCTACTGCCGGAGAGTCAAAGGTCGCTTTTCTGGATTTACCACGGAGGACAGTGTGATCATAGTTGACGGTTCCCAGAAGGTCGGCTGTTCCTCTTTCGTATTTATCGCCGGAATCCTGGTTGCCGTATGGATGCCGGTTCTCTGTTTTTCCGTTTCCGGCTGAGATGGTCCGTAGCTCTCTGGCGATGAGAGAGGTTTCCAGAGCCTTAGCCCTGGCCTTGATTGCTTTCTTTGTGGCCCGGTCAATTCTACTCATAGGTAAAGGCCCTCACCTGATATGTTTCGGCGGTTACGGTGTCGTACGATTGTGGTTCTGCCGTATAATTCATTATTGAGCTTCAGAAGTTCGTCGTTCAGCCAGTCGATATATGCCGTCTGTTTTGACAAGTCCCTCTTTTCAAGAGACTGGGAACCCTCATTGTCGTCGAATCTGTTACGGACATTCGGCGTCCCGGCGATTTTGGAAAGAGTTGCTTTTGCCTCCACCAGTTTCGCTTCGTATTCGAGAATTTCTGCCTTTATAACTGCAGTTGGTCGTCTGTGTGCCATGGTTTCAGTCTACTCCTCAATTCTTTTCAGGTCAAGATTTACCTGTTTTAAGTTGATGTGTCAGCTCTGCGGTGGTCAAATTCCTTCCCTTTGCCTTCTGACTCTTCAGCATTTTGATGACGAATGCCGCCGTTATTCCTGTTAAAAGATGAGCAGGGGCCTTCATTCCGGCCATTTTGGCCCGGATAAGTGCTACCTGTTGGTATAACCATATTTCACCGGCGGCCATGTTGTAAACAGAAAGGTCCAGAGCTTCATTTCTTTTTCTGAGCTGCTTGAATTTCTGTTCGCCCGGGAGATGCTCTTCGGATAAAAGCATTTCAAAATAATTCTCTGGATAGTCAGCAGGAAATCCGCAATATCCTGAAGGGGTCTGCTCTCCTGCTTTTTCCATGACATGGTTTATCGAGATATTCAGCCTTGTGTATAGGGTTAGTTTGTAAGTGTATGTGGAGAGCTCATAGAGTATGACATCGTTTTCCTGCTTCCTCCTGAAACGGTCATAGTCACGCCGGCTGGATTCATCTGTTCCGTCGTCCCCTGCGTCAATCTGTTTTGTTCTCTTCAGGACGTTGAACCCCATGGACGGATTGAACCTGACCATTCCCATTTCCCTGCAGAAGTTATATGCCTGCTCTGTATATTTGGCAGACCGGACGTCGATGAGGCAAAGTTTCACATCGTAAATCATGCCGCGGGACTCGATATTAAATCCTCCGGTCTGGATAAAATCCCGGAATTTCTTCCAGGCACCTGCGTAGACATCTTCGAGGTATCCTTCAAAAACTTCGTACTGGATTCCGAACAGACGGAAACCTTCTCCATGGCCTTTGATTTCAAGTTCAAGCCTGGGCCGTTCTTTTTCAGGATCTACTTCCCAGTTCTCCTGCCCGTGCTGGATGTCAACTGCGGCAGTAAGGAACAGTGTTTCATGGGGGATCTCTCTCTGTTTGTAGTCTCCCTGAAGATGAATGACATTTTTGATATCAGGCCTCATCCCTTTAAGTTTGAATGGAAGCCCATCTCTTTGATTCACGAACGTCTGCATTTTCTCGGGATTCTTCAATGCTTTCTGATATTCAAAGGCGTATGTTTTCCAGGAGAAAAAAGGAGAGTATAGTCCGCTCATTTGGTAGCTGGCAATAAAATCCGCTTCCGGGGTTGCCGTGTCGATCCACTGAGGAATTTCTGCCGATATTTCAGGGTGCCTGATTGGCCGCAGCTGATCCTTATCCAGCATTCCAGACTTCTGATGCTCAAAAATTGATTCATCACAAAATTCGCAGACATACCGGATAGTTGAAGAGTCAAGGCGGCCGGCTTTTGTTTCCCATTTCAAGCCGCTTTTACTTTCCGTTGATCCCCTCACAAGGAACTGGCCCTTCCCGCAATATGGACATGTCGCGAGATATTTCCTCTGATCACCTGTTTTGTACAAAGATTCCATTTTGCAGAGATCTTCCAAAAGAGGGGAGGATACACCGATCGCCTTTCCCATATGCAGCCATGCTGTGATTCTTCCGATTGCGACCTGCCAGGGGTCCCCCTCTCCTCCGACATCATCGGGCCATCTGGCGACCTCATCCCCCAGGAGGATTCGTTTTGTGTCGGCAGAAAGAGAGGAGGCGGAATTCGCTGTTCCGATGTCCATGATCTTTCCGTCATATTCGATGGACCACATTGTTTCACCGGTCCGGCGGCTTGACTTGTTCTCTGTGAACGATCCTACGAATCGGCGATTACGGACCCCTGATGCGTTCATCATCGGCTCGTATCGCCTAAGTCTCCATTTCTTTCCCATTCTTTCGGTCGCAGAGACGAAAAGCTGATCCTGTGGATAATGGTCGGTATAGTACTGAGCGATTATATCCAGGAGCATCGTTTTCATGGTCTGAATGGAAGCCATGACAAAGACATGTTGCTTTTTACTCTGCGGTCCGGCATGGAATAACGGCTCCTCCAGTGGAGGGAATGACTTCAGACTGAACGGTCCTGTCTTCGGTCCGGTCTGGACTCTGATGTATTTTTCTGCATATTGCGGAATCGTTAAAGACGGGTGCCGGAATGATAGACCTCTGAGCCTGGATTTTAGATATAGTTTATGTTCTTCGATCTGTTCTTCGGACAGAATGTCTTGATCAAGGTTTTGAGTCATATCTCATCCTCAAGCTGACTAATGAAGTCGTCCATGAATTTTTCGGTCGCTTCATCGATAAGTTTTTCCAGCTTTGAAATTCTTTCTGTATCTGATACTCCCAGAGCGGCGGCCCATTCTGGAGCGTATTTCTGACCGAAGTCGGCAAAGTATGATGATGATTTATACAGTCGGTTCCATACCGGTTGAATTTCATCCCTGAGGATTATGTCTCTGGACAGCTGCTGATAATTTATTTTTGCCGTTTTGACTTTCGTTTCCAGGAGTTCAAGGTCA
>QKJO01000113.1 GCA_003249275.1 Spirochaetaceae bacterium | reverse complement strand
GGATTTCCAATTGAAAAATCAAATACATTCTCGGCGCCGAATTCGGCTTTGAGCCGGCTGCCGGTTTCAAACATTTTCCTGATGAATGAGGAATTCGCCTGCATTTCCTGAATTTTCTGTGATACGGCCATGGAATACTCCTTAGGGGTGCTTCAAATTGTCCCTACTTTATCAGGATTCGGTCAATTTCACAATCTGCTGACAAATTTACCCTTTTCTAAATCATTGTTTATCCATAGAATCAAGCCTATGAATTTTTACAGAAGACTGGCAGCGGTCGTTCTGCTTGTTGCAGTCCTGAGCTCCTGCGCTGCTTTTAAACCTCAGAAGCTGAGACGGATGCCCGCCCCGGCAGTGATGAACAACGAACAATATAATCCCTTTACCGACGGCGGTTTCCTGGACAACAGAGAACAGCTGCCCCTTTTATATGTCACCAACAGGATTCCCGAAACGGACAGCGGAAAGAGACCCTATTACAAGTCCCAGCGTGCCGAGGCTCTGAGAGCCGGAGTCGCAACAGTTGAAATTTCCAGCCGACGCCTGGACTGGGAAGACCAGACCTTCTTCAATTCCGATGAGGACG
The DNA here is from genome assembly GCA_003249275.1 of Spirochaetaceae bacterium. Next base: position 11,967 of record QKJO01000113.1, on the reverse strand, counting down.
GAAAGGACAATTTCCGTCCCAAAATGCGCATGACGAATGTGGAGGATTTCGGAGCACTGGACAATACGGTCACCATCTTTTCAACACTTCAGAAAGATGAAGTTCCCTCCCCCTACCCCCGGGAACGGTTTCTTTCGGAAATCCGCAGCCGCCTCGCGAAAAGCGGAACCGGAGACGTCTATATCTTTGTACACGGTTATAATGTGAACTTTGCCAATCCCATCCTCATGTCCGCCGAATTGTGGCATTACATGGGCTACAGGGGAGCTTTTATCTGCTTTGCCTGGCCCGCGTCACCCAATAACACCGCCTATATGAGGGATCTGTACGCAACGACCCAGTCCACCAGAAGCTTCCGCATTCTTCTGGACTTTCTGGAAGAGCAGGAAGACATCAAAAAGATCCATATTCTCGGCTACAGCATGGGTACGGGTATGACAATCCAGACCCTGTATGAAAAGAAACTCGCCAGCGGCGACATGCCCCCGGAAGAAGTCAGACGGCGTGGAAAGATCGGCAATGTGGTACTGGCCAACAGCGATATGGACAGGGGACTCTTCGGAACCTATCTTCTGGAGGGACTTGCAGACCTCACAGACAGAATAACCCTGTATACATCCTCCAAGGATATTGTCCTCAAAGGAGCCGATGTCATTCACGGTGAACCGCGGATGGGCCAGTATATGAAAGAGAAGCAGTGGGACCCTGCCATCCGGGAATTCTATGAGAACAATGACAAACTGGATCTTGTGGAAGTGAGCAATGCACCCAATATCACCGCAACTGGGGGGCATTTCTATCTGACCCAGAGTCCCTGGGTCAGCAGCGATGCTATATTGAGCCTGACGACGGATCTGACACCCGAAGAACGAGGGCTCATGCCCCAGGAAAGCCTGCCGGGCTGGTATTTTCCCGATGACTATGTGGAACGCTGCCGCAGTCTGCTCCCACAGCTTCCCTTCAGCCGGAAGTAGAAATTCCCGGCCTCAGATGAATTTCCTCCGCTGATGCACCATTTCCCTTGATTTTTGCCCCTTCAAGGGAATATAACAGAGTCTAACGGAACTATAAGGACTTTTTGTATGGAAAATGAAATTCTGACCCTGGCCGAAGTTGCGGAATATCTGAAACTCTCAGACAAGACAGTCCTTAAAATGGTCAAGAACCAGGAAATCCCCTGTGCAAAAATCGCCAACCAATGGAGGTTCTCCAAGCCGGCTCTCAACGACTGGCTCACCTCCAAGATGGAAGTCATCCCCCAGAACGACCTTTCCAGACTTATAGAAAAGGAATATGACTTTATTCCCCTGTCCCGGCTCATCGATGAGGAGAATATCATCCTGCCCCTGAAAGCGACCTCTCAGGAGGGAGTCATCAGAGAGATGGCCGAAAAAGCCTTTGAATCCCATCTGATTTCGGACAAGGAATACTTTATAAAGAAGCTGAAGGAGAGGGAGGATCTTATTTCCACATCCATAGGCAGCGGCGTGGCCATCCCTCATATCCGGGAAGCATCTCCCCGGGTTGTCAGGGAGGCGAAGATCATCATCGGCGTCTCCGACAAAGGCGTAGACTTTTCTTCATTCGACGGAGAGCTGACCTATCTCTTCTTCCTGCTGATTTCGGACAGCGAAGTCGTCCATCTCAGGATTCTGTCCAAGATCAGCCAGGTGTTCCGGAAAGAGGGGGCCATCGAGACTCTCAGAGGCATCAAAAAAAAGAGCGGGTTCATTCAGTACTTTATCCAGGCGGAAAGAGATTTTCTGATCCAGGACAAATAGAAACGCGCGTCCATTCTATACATTTTTGTAGCATATTTATAAAATTTTACCCAATCCATTCTCTGAAAGTTTCGTTCTGACTGATTGATCAGACATTTTTTTGGGTATAATTATACTGTTGTTGACAAACTCTTCAGGAACAAAGACAATCTAATGATAAAGTGATTCTATCCTTAGGAGAAAGAAAATGAAAAGACTTCAGACAATCCTGATGACAGCTCTGATGCTGCTCATGTCCAGCATGCTTTTTGCTGCAGGAAAGCAGGATGCACCTGCTGCTTCCGACAGCGGCGAAAAGAAAGTAAAAGTCGGTTTTGTATACATCGGACCCGCCGGAGACTTCGGCTGGACCTATGCTCACGAACAGGGCCGCCTCTTTCTTGAACAAGAGCTCCCCTGGGTCGACAGCATAACCGTTGAAAGCGTTCCCGAAGGAGACGCCGTACGTTTTATCGACAGAATGGTTCAGGAGCAGAAATGCGAAGTTATCTTCACAACCAGCTTTGGTTATATGGATGACACAGTAGCCGCTGCAGCCAAATACCCCAATGTTAAATTCTACCATGCCTCCGGATTCAAAAGATCCAAGAACATGGGAACCTACATGGGTGATATGTACCAGATCTACTACATGAACGGTCTGATGGCCGGTGCCATGACCAAAACCGACAAAATCGGTTACGTGGCCGCCTTCCCCATCCCCGAGCTGTTCCGCCACATGAACGCTTTCGCCCTTGGTGTAAAGGAAGTCAATCCCAAAGCCAAGATCAGCGTAAAGTGGACATATGCCTGGTACGGACCCGACAAGGCACGTGAAGCTTCCGAGGCTCTGATTTCCGAAGGATGCGACATGCTTGCATTCACAGAAGATACTCCCACCGTTATCGAAGTTGCTCAGGAGCACCAGGAAAAGGGTGAAAAAATTTACGCCTTCAGTCACTACAGCCCCATGCAGTCCTATGGTGAAGACGCCTGTATCTCCGGTCAGCTGACCGACTGGGGTGTCATCTACAAACAGATCATGGTTGACTACAAAGCCGGAAAAGCCGAAGACCTGACCAACTATGACATCCTCTGGCTGATGAAAGAGAATGCCGTTGAACTGGGTGCTTCCATGACCGACAAAATCAATCCCAAATATGTCAGCACTCTGAAAGGCATCATGACCGACTCCAAAGATTTCGGAAAGATCTCCGTTTATGACCTGGTTATGAAACGCTATGATCAGATGAAACAGGGCCGGGAAGTATTTGATCCCTTCACAGGTCCCATCAAAGATCAGGCCGGAAAAGTTACAGTTCCCGCTGGCGAGATCGCTTCTATCGGTCACCTTTTCGCAGAAATGATGTATCAGGTAGACAACTTTGCGACTCCCCTTCCCCAATAATCTTTGACTTGATCTCTTAATTTGAGAGAAAAAGGGACGCCGAGGCGTCCCTTTTTCAATTTTATACCTCATCTTTTTTTAAAAGGTCAGACAAGATACGATGCAATTCAAGGTATTCAATACCGGGCAAACAAGGGTATGATAATGCAAACATTCCATGGAGAATTATTGTGAGAACAATTAAAAAACTTGAAATGAAGGGAATATCCAAATCCTTCATAGGAGTCAAGGCCAACCAGAATGTCGACCTCAACATCAGAGGCGGCGAAATTTTGGGACTCCTCGGTGAAAACGGAGCCGGTAAAACAACCTTGATGAATATCCTTTACGGGCTCTACCTGCCCGACGAAGGTCAGGTTTTGATAAACGACAAAGAGATACGCCTCAGAAACCCGAAAGACAGCATGCATGCCGGTATTGGAATGATTCATCAGCATTTCATGCTGGTTCAGAAACATTCGGTGCTTGAGAATATCGCTCTGGGCTATGATGAAGCACCCTTCTTCTTTCCCCAGAAATTCATGAGAAAAAAAATCAGGGAGTACTCGGAGCGCTTCGGTCTGGAAGTAGACCCGGACAAGAAGATCTGGGAGCTTTCGGCGGGAGAACAGCAAAGGGTGGAAATCCTCAAGGCCCTGTTCAGGAATGCGGACCTTTTAATCATGGACGAACCCACATCCGTACTGACTCCCCAGGAGGCGGATGATCTTTTTGAAATCCTCAGAAAAATGAGCAGCGAAGGCCATTCGGTCATCCTCATCAGCCATAAACTGGAAGAGATTATGGCCATCTGCAGTTCCGTCATGGTCATGCGCAAAGGCGTGGTCACGGGAAGTGCGGATATCAAAGACGTAACCCAGAAGGACCTGGCCAGAATGATGATCGGCCGGGAGATCACCACCTGCTTCGACAAGTGCGAACTCGTCCCGGGAGAAACGATTCTGGACGTGAGTCACCTCAACGTCAATAGCGATCAGAACCTCCCCATCGTCAACGACCTTTCCTTCACCCTTCATAAAAACGAGATTCTCGGTGTGGCCGGAGTTTCGGGAAACGGCCAGAGAGAGATGGTGGAAGCCATTACCGGTCTCAGGCATGTGATTAGCGGCAAAGTCCTTCTCAGCGGCGAGGACATCACCAATAATTCGGCGCGGAAGATCCACAACAAGGGGATCACCCATGTTCCCGAAGAGCGAATCAAACACGGAACTGTTGCCACCCTTCAGCTTTTTGAGAATTCGGTCCTCAAGCAGCATCATAAAAAACCATTCAGTATCAGAACCCTGATGAACTATCCGCTCATCAGAAAGCACGCTTCCCAGCTTGTGAACGACTACAATGTGGATGCCGCCTCCATCAGTACTCCCGTCAAGAATCTCTCGGGAGGAAACATACAGAAGCTTATCCTCGGACGCGAAATTTCGGCTCAGCCCGATGTTCTCATCGCCGCTCATCCCACCTATGGTCTGGACGTCGGGGCGGCTGAATATATCCGGACCCAGCTTATTGTCTGCAGGGACAGAGGCGGCGCGGTTCTTCTGGTATCCGAAGACCTGGAGGAACTCTTCCAGGTGTGCGATAAAATCGCCGTCATGTTCGAAGGACGTTTTATGGGTATTGTAGATCCGACGGACTGCGATATGGATGATATCGGCCTTATGATGGCCGGATCCATGCCCGAAAATGAAGGAGTGAACTGACAATGCCTGTAATGATAATACCGAGAGAGAAGACAACCCCTCTCTTCACATTTATGATCCTCCTGCTCTCCCTCCTGGGAGGACTCGTGGCGGTGGGAATCATCTTTCTGACCAAGGGAGTCAATCCCTTTATCGCCATTTATGAGATCTTCAGATCCTCCTTCGGCAGCATGTTCGGTTTCAAGGAAACCCTGACCAAGGCGATTCCCCTGATTCTGATCGGCAGCGGTCTGGCCCTGGCCTACAAGGCGAAATTCTGGAACATCGGCGCGGAAAGCCAGCTGCTCTGGGGTGCCATCTTCGCCACCTGGATCGGACTGAAACTGGGGCCTTCCCTGCCCGGCCCGGTCATCCTTCCCCTGATGTTCATCGGAGGTTTTATCGGCGGCGCCCTCTGGGGTATGATCCCGGCGCTGTTCAAGGTCAAATTCGGAATCAATGAGGTTATTTCAACCCTGATGCTCAACTATGTGGCTGCCGAGTTCGTCAAATTTCTGGTAGTTGGGCCCTGGAAGGGCGCCACAAAATACGGTTATCCCTACACAGACGACCTTCCCGAACAGGCCATCCTGAAGCTGATGCCCAATTCGAGAATTTCCCTGCCTCTCCTCCTGCTGGCCGTTGCCGTCGCCCTGTTTCTCTGTTTTGTGGTCTACAGATCCAGATTCGGCTATGAAGTTCGTGTCATCGGGGAGAATTCGGAAGCCGGCAAGTATGCTGGAATCGATTTTTTCAGAACCACCCTTCTGATGATGGCTATCTCCGGCGGAGTCGCCGGAATGGCCGGCGTCGGAGAACTGACGGCCATCCATCACCATCTCAGCTATCCTGAAACCATCAGTGCGGGGTACGGATTCACGGCCATCATAGTCGCCTGGCTGGGCCGGCTGAACCCGGGTTTTTCCATCCTTTCGGGACTCTTTTTTGCCGGTATCATCGTCGGCGGCGATGCCATTCAGATGTCAATGGGCCTGCCTGCGGCGACGGTCAATGTCTTTAACGGACTGATTCTCGTATTCCTGATCATGGGAGACTTCCTCCTAAGCCACAAGGTCAGATTCAAAAGGGCTGCAGCCCACAGTTAAATGGAGAGATATTAAAATGTTAGAAATAATTACGTCCATACTGGTGAGAACCATCGTAGCCGGAACCCCCCTTCTTCTGGGAACCCTGGGAGAGGTGGTCACCGAAAGGGCAGGAATTCTTAACCTGGGGATCGAAGGGATGATGTCCCTCGGAGCTGTAACCGGCTTTATAGTCACTTTCACAACAGGAAATCCCTGGCTGGGAATGATGGCGGCCATCGTCGTCGGAGCCCTGTCCTCCCTGATACACGCCTTTGTCACCATCAGCCTCAGAGCCAACCAGGTCGTTTCCGGCCTGGCCCTGACCATGCTGGGACTGGGCCTCAGCGGACTATGGGGAAAACCCTTCATCGGCCGCCCCCTGGCGACAAAGATGTCTGCCATCGCCATCCCCGGTCTTTCTGACATTCCCGTCCTGGGCCGTGTCCTGTTCTACCAGGATGCCTACTTTTATCTTTCCGTACTCCTGGGACTGGTCGTCTGGTTTCTGCTGAAATACACAAAAGTGGGAATCACCGTAAGGTCGGTGGGCGAGAACCCCAAAGCCGCCGAGACTCTGGGCATCAACGTTTCCCTGGTCAAATACGCCTGCGTTATGGTGGGCGGAGGGTTTGCCGGCATGGCGGGAGCCCACCTGTCCACAGCCTACAGTAAATCCTGGATTGAAGGTATGACCGCCGGACGGGGATGGATCGTCATTGCCCTGACGATTTTTGCCCTCTGGGAGCCTTCCAAAGCCTTCCTGGGAGCCTATGTGTTCGGAGGAATCTTCGTTATCCAGTATGTCCTCCAGCCCCTGGGCATCTCCCCCAACCTGCTGGCCATGCTGCCCTACCTCACCACCCTGGGAGTTCTGCTCTTTTACGGAATGAGCAAACAGGGCAAGAGAAAGATGAGCGCACCCGCCACCCTGGGCGAGCCTTATATCAGGGGAAGCCGCTGACAAGCCTTTTCCTGATCGCATAAAGAACCGCCCCCTTGAGGGCGGTTTTTTTATGGAAGTATCTGAGAGATTCAGTCTTTTGTCTCGGGAAACAGAGAAACAAAGCAGGGCGGTTCGCCGTCCTTAAGCCGGACCAGACCCTTGTTGGACAGGTGGAGTTCAGGCAGAACGATCAGCCCCAGGAGACTGATTGTCATTTCAACCGCATTGTGGGGACAGCCGGCCTTCCTGATTGCTCCTTCTACGGATCTGAGTTCCTCAGCCGCATCACTGACAGACTTCAGGCTCATCAGGCCGCCAAAGGGCAGGGGCATATGGGCCAGGACCTTTCCGCCTGATACGACAACCAGCCCTCCTCCGCTGTTCCTCAGAGTATTGGCCGCCAGGGCCATGGCCTCGTCGCTGGTACCGGCAATCAGCAGGTTGTGACAGTCATGAGACACAGTCGATCCATAGGCTGTGTTCTCCTTCAGGGTCAGTCCCTTCAGAAATCCGAAGGACCTGCGCTCGTTTTCCGGGATGTCCGCCTCATGTCTGTAGATCATGCAGAGCTTGGCCAGATCATCCCGGCTTGAAGCCTTCAGTTCGCCCTTCACCGGCTTGAGACGTACAATCTCCTCCTTCGTGAAGACCATTCCCGGAACCAGACGGATCGCTCTGACGCCGGTCTCCGCCTTTCCGGGTGAGGAAATAACGAAATCTCCCGGTTTCTGCTCAGGAATATGAACCGAATCCAGAGCCCAGGAGGGGTACTCATACCGGGGAATATCGACCTTCATCTGTCCGTTTCCCGCAACGGCTCTGCCGCCGACGAAAACATCACGGACCTGGAAATCCACCAGGTTGTTGACGATGAGAATATCCGCCGCCCTGCCGGGCGCCACCGAACCGATCCAGCCTCCCACTTCCAGGAGCTGAGCCGCATTCAGAGTGACCATCTGTACCGCCTGAACAGGAGGGATTCCCAGCCGGACCGCTTCCCTGAGAACACGGATAAGATGCCCTTCTTCCGCGATAGTCAGAGGGGTGACGTCATCGGTCACCATGGTGAACATCCGGCTGTCCGGCCTGGGAGCAGTTAAAAGGGCGGGAACCAGATTGGGCAGATCCAGCCATGCCGACCCGTAGCGCTGCTGAACATACATACCCCGGGACGCCTTGGCCAGAGCCTCGGCAGCGGTGGTGCTTTCGTGACAGGCCGACATTCCCGAAGCGATGAAGGCGTTCAGTCCTCCTTCAAGATCGGGAGAAGAGTAGTGCCCGGTCATGACCTTGCCGTTGACAAGACTTTCACGCCCGACGGCATGAACTTCCGGGTTCCCGTAGATGACGCCGGGAAAATTCATCTGTTCTCCCTGCAGTTCCACCCAGTGTTCATCGTAGGCCTTGCGGACGTCAGAGGGACCTATGGTCGCACCGGCATCCTCCATTCCGGGTATGGAGGGGACGCAGACTGGCATGGCGGGCAGGACATTCAGAGGCAGACCTTTCGCCGTTTTATGAAAGAGTTCGACAGCCTTCAGGCCGAAGACATTGGTCATCTCATGAATATCCGGACAGATGGTCGTGGTACCGTGGGGCAGTATGCCCCGGGCAAAGGACGGGAGATCCACCATGGAACTCTCCACATGCATATGACTGTCGATGAGTCCCGGAAGGATGTACCGTCCGTCGGCATTGATGATCTGTGTCTGTTCTCCCACAGGGTAACCGTCCGCATTCCCCGCAAAAGCAATGATTCCATCTACAGCGATGATATCGCAATTCTCTTCAATAAGACCGGTGTGTACATTGACCAGTTTGCCCTTGCGGATGATGAGATCGCCCGGCAGACGGGCCATGGCCACAGCGGCCAGCTTTTCACTCCTCTCCGATTTGTGCCGCAGAAATTCCCTGTACGTCATACACCCTCCTTCATGTACTCCCATTATAGACATGCCAGGACCGGTAGAAAACTGATAAAGTTTTTTAAACCCTCTTTTTTTTTGTTCATTATTGGTATACTGTCGATCAATAGAGCATAATCTGGTACATAGGGAAGGGGCCTCAATGCCGATAATTCAGGAACATTTGGATGACAACGGATTTTTTTTCAAAGGTACGGGCCAGGTGGAAGGTGCCGACCTGATCAGAATCACAAAAGAGCGATACGATGATACCGACACCTTCCAGGTCCTCGATTATGTATTCTGTGATTTTTCCGAAATCACCAAACTGAATATTACAACCGAACAGATCGTCAACTGGGCCCGGATCTCTCTCATGTATCATGAAATCAATCCCCATTACCGCATTGCCGTCCATGTGACTTCCGATCTCATCTTCGGACTTTCCCGTATGTGGGTGTCCACACTGGGAGAAAGAGGCCCGGCAACCTTCCTTTCAAAAGACAGAGATAAATGCATCCAGTGGATAAAAGAGGAACTGGGAAGAACCATTCTGCTGCACTGAATTTGAATATCAAACCATATAACTTATAATTCAGAGTATGAAGAAAAGAATTGCTTTTCTGCTCTGCTTTTTTCTCCCTGTCCTGGGTTCTTTCGGGGAGAAGCTTTATGTCCCCCCTCTTCTGGAGGGCAGATCTGCCCTGCTGGTAATGGAAAAGGGAACTCTGAAGCTGCCCGCAGGCCGTTCGGAAAGCTACGGTTACAACGGTGACTATCTGGGACCGACCCTCCATTTCAACAAAGGCGATCAGGCCGATGTCAGGGTCCTCAACCGTCTGAATGAAGATTCCACCCTGCACTGGCACGGAATGCACATCCCCGCCGAATTTGACGGAGGACCTCATCAGATCATTCCCGCTGGGGCCGAGTGGAACCCGCGGTTCGAAATAAGACAGGATGCAGCCACCCTCTGGTATCATCCCCACCTGATGGGCAAAACGGGGGAACAGGTCTACAAAGGGCTGGCAGGGATGATCATCATCGATGATGATTTTTCACAGAGTTTATCAATTCCCCGTGAGTACGGAGTGAACGATATCCCCCTGATCCTTCAGGACAGGAGAATCCTTCGGAACGGCAAAATTGTCTATGCTCCCGGTATGCACGATGTGATGACCGGATATACGGGCAATATCCTCCTGACAAACGGGCAGGTCAGTCCCGACCTCAGGGTAAGCGGAGGAACCGTCCGGTTCAGAGTCCTCAACGGTTCCAATTCAACCCTCATGCGCATCAGGATGGAGGGAGGCGGCAGTTTCAGGGTCATAGCTTCGGACGGGGGATTTCTGCCCGAATCGGTTGAAATGAATGAACTGATCCTGTCTCCCGGGGAACGGTACGAGATTCTGGCAGACTTCAGTAAGGCCGGAACCTATACGATCCTGACGGATCTCTACGGATCAGAAACTTTCAGGGCCCTGACGGTTCATTCCGACGGAAAGGGAGGAGTCCCGCTCCCTGCTGCCGATGCGGCGGACAGACCTGCCCGGGGAATCGGAGGGCCGGCGGTTGTGGAAAGAGAATTCCGTATGGAAACAAGAGGGATGGGCGGTTTTTCAATCAACGGAAAGAGAATGGATATGAACAGAATTGATTTCAGCCCCCGACAGGGAGTGGCAGAGGTCTGGACCGTATTGAACGTCCCGGCGGGAATGATGAATATCTTCCACTCCTTCCATGTCCACGATGTGCAGTTCGTCATCGAAAGCATCAACGGGAGTCCTCCCCCGCCCCATCTGGCGGGTCCGAAGGACACGGTGCTGATCTATCCGGGAGAGAGCATCAGGATCATCCTGAAGTTTGAAGATTATACAGGAATCTACATGTATCACTGTCACTTTCTGGAACATGAGGACAACGGGATGATGGGACAGTTTGAAGTAGTCGCCGGAAACTGACGGGTTTACTCGGCCTTCATCCTGTAACCGATGCCGCGGACTGTTTCAATCATGCTGCCGCTTTCGCCCAGCTTCTTTCTGATCCCCAGAATCTGAACGTCCACCGACCGGGCCGTAACGGGATAGTCTTCCCCCTTGACCGAATCGATGATCTGGTTCCGAGAGAATACCCATCCCGGATTCTGAGCCAGGAAGCGAAGGATGGCGAATTCGGTCGCCGAAAGGGTGATGTGCTCTCCGGCGAGCAGAGTTTCATGCCTGGCCGTATCAATGACCAGATCATGAATACTGATGCTTTTACTGCTGTCTTCTGAAGAATCTTTTTTGTTCCTGCGCAGAGCCGTTTTGACCCTGGCGATCAGAATCCGCGGACTGAAGGGTTTGGTGATGTAGTCATCCGCACCGCTTTCAAGGCCGGCGACGATATCTTCATCCTCCGATCTGGCAGTGAGCATGATTATAGGGATACTCTTTGTCTCCGGGTCCTTTCTGATCATGGAGCAAACCTTCATACCGTCCATACCGGGAAGCATCAGATCCAGGATGATCAGGTCGTAACCGCCCGATCTGGCCAGAGCGAGTCCTTCCTCTCCGTCCCTGGCCTTGTCCACCTCATAACCGCTCATCTCCAGATTGAAGGAGATCAGCTCCCGGATATCGGCTTCATCTTCAATTATCAGTAACTTTGCCATGGATGTTCCTTACAGGTTCTCATGCTCTCCGGTCTGTGAAAAAACAACCCATTCACAGATGTTCCGGACATGATCACCGATTCTTTCAAGAAATCGACTGATATACATAAGGGACAGACCGCCCTCGATTTTCTGGGGAGTGGAAAGCATGTAGGTCAGAAGTTCACGGACAACCTGTTTGTGAAGTTCATCGATCATGGCATCCTCTCCGGCAATGGCGACCGCCTGCTCCGAGTTCTTCTCCACATAGGATTCTACGGCACGGGACAGCATATTGCATCCCATCTCGGCCATTCTGGGGATGTCGATGAGGGGCTTGATATACTCTTCCCCCGCCAGATTGATGGTTCCCTTGGCCACATGGACCGCATGGTCTCCGATGCGCTCAATATCGGTAATGATTTTAATGGCGCTGATCAGGTGGCGCAGATCGCTGGCGACGGGCTGCTCCCGGGCGATAATGAGAGCGCATTTATCGCAGAGGGACTTCTCCATCTGGTCGATAATTTTATCTTCTTCCAGAACCTGCTGG
>QKJO01000093.1 GCA_003249275.1 Spirochaetaceae bacterium | reverse complement strand
CACCGGGCATCTGGAAGCGGTGGAGGTTCTGTACGATCCCCGGAAGGTGACCTTCCGGGAGCTGGCCATGTTTTTCTTTGAGATCCACGATCCCGAACAGACCGACGGGCAGGGTCCCGATCGGGGCGGGCAGTATCTTTCGGCGGTTTTCTGTGAGAATCCGGAACAGGAGGAATCCGTCCGGGAGCTCCTGGAACTGCTCCGGAAGAAGGGATACCGGCCCGCCACCGCCGTAAGGCCTGCGGCCCCCTTCTGGCCGGCGGAGGACTATCACCAGGACTACTACAACGGCAACGGAAAGCGGCCCTACTGTCACCGGCATACCCCCCGGTTCTGAAACGGTAAGCCCCTCCCGTTCCCAGGAGGGGCCGTTCCGGTGACTCAGTCCCGGATATAGTGGAAGTAGACCTTCTTCTCCCCCTCCGGAAGGGGACGGGAGGTCTTGCCCTCCTTAACCGACTTGAGGAGCCAGGCCATGTTTTTCCCCAGGATCCGGAGGATCTGTTCCCCTTCCAAGTCCCCGGCGGCGTCCCCCGGCAGGGTTCCGTAAACCACATTCCAGTAGTTGGAGGAGGGGACGAACATCTCGGCGTAGTGGAGATAGTTGTTCATCTGATCGAAGGCGGGGACGGCCCCGGCCCGACGGTCGGCCACAACGCTGACCCCCACCTTGTGACGGAAGAGTCCCCCGTTGGAGCCGGCCACATAGAAGGCCCGGTCCAGAAAGCACTTCATGGTTCCCGCCACGGCGGAGAAGTAGACCGGAGAACCCAGGATGAGTCCGTCGGCTTCCTTAATCTTCTGAATCCACAGGTTCAGATCATCGCCGGTCTGGACGCACTCTTCGTTTCTGTTTTTGGCGCATTTGCCGCAGGCCAGACAGCCCCGGACGGCCCGGTGACCGATCTGGATTTCCTCCCCCTCTATTCCCTCTTTTTCCAGTTCTGCAAAAACCGCCTGGATGGCGTAATGGGTATTCCCCTCCCGGCGGGGACTGCCGTTGATGGCGACAACCTTCATGAATCCTTCCTTTTCCGACTGTTTTTCCCGGTCCGGCATGGCCCTGTCAGAGGTCCCGGAACCGGTTTTGTCACTCTATGCCCGGCGGCGGTCTTTGTCAATTTGCCGCATTTCAATTTTACAGGGGATTTCCTGTTGATCGAGAGAGGGAGTTTTTTTTCATTGACAGGTTCTGAAAACTAGCGTACCATATTATGAGAAGGAGACTCATAATATGGGACAAAATACCGGAGTACAGGCCATTGATCGGGTTCTAGATATTCTTGAAGCTGTAGCTGAGGCCAAACAGGGGATTACCGTATCCGAACTATCGAAAATGTTTGATCTTCATAAGAGTACGGTTTCCCGGCTGGTGATTGCACTCAGGGATAGGGGATATCTCTACAAGGATTATGAGAGTAACAAGCTGTTTCTGGGTGTTAAATGTGTGGAACTGTCCAGTACTTTTCTCAATTCCCTTGATCTAAAAGTTATTGCCGAGGAGATCATGTATGAAATCACGAGGCAAACAGGAGAAACGGTGTTTCTGGCCTTTCTCCAGGACAGGCACGTTATTTACATCGACAAAACAGACACAACTTCCAGTCTGCGAAGACTGGCAGTGATCGGAACCAGCGTTCCTTTTCACTGCACCTCTCTTGGGAAAGCCCTTCTGTTGAACAAGTCCCGAGAATCACTGCAGAAGTTCGTTGCGGATATTGAATTCAAAGCCCAGACTCCCAAGACCATAGTGGATAAAACTGCCTTTATAGAAGAGGTTCTAAAATTCAATAAGCTTGGCTATACCGTGGATCTTGAAGAGAATCTTCTCGGCGTTTCCTGTGTCGGGGCTCCTATTTATGACTGTACGGGCAGCATTGTCGCTGCAATCAGTATCACCGGCATGTCCGTGGAGTATAGCGACAAGAGGATCGAGGAATACGGAAACCTTATGAAATCCAAAGCCCTGGAGATTTCCCGAAAAATCGGTTTTACAGGGGTCTGAACAATCTGACCTCAAAAAAGATAAGGAGAGTGAAATGAAAAAGAATTGGATGATTATCATGCTGGTACTGATCTGTTCAACGGCAGCCGTTTTCGCTGCCGGACAGAAGGATGGACAAGGCTCCGGCGAGAGTAAAACAATCAGTTATTTCTATCGGATTACCAGTCCGGAACAGGAAGCGCACATCAAATGGCTGGTGGAGTCATTCAACCAGTCCAATACCGATGGAATTCAGGTTGTCGCCAGCGGTGTGGATGATGAAACCTACAAGACCAAGATTCTCATTGAGCTGCGGAGCGATACTCCTCCGGATGTATATTTTTACTGGGAAGGCGGCCGTGCACAGTCTCTGGTAGATGCGGGATACGCTCTTCCTCTGGATACCTACTATACTCAGTATGGCTGGGATAAATCTCTGAACTCCGCCGGAGTTTCCCTCTCCAATATCGGTGGCAAAAAATATTTTGTTCCCTACGAGATGGCTGCATCGGTGATTTGGTATCGGCCTTCCATTTTTCAGAAACTGAACCTCTCCATTCCTACTACCTGGGCGGAAATGACAACAGTAGCGGATACGCTAATAAAGAACGGTATTGCTCCCTTCGTGCTTACCAACCAGAAGCGCTGGCCCGCTCAGTTTGAATGGTCGGTCATTATGGTGAACAAACATGGTCTACAGGCTTATCAGGATCTGATTAACAATAAAATTTCCTGGAATGATCCCAGGGTTGTGGACTCCTTCGCCACTCTTCAGAAGATGGTGAAGGACGGGTGGTATCTTCCCGGCATCAACGCCATGGATCTGGGCGACGGTGTGGGACCCTTCGGACTGGGAGAAGCGGCCATGTGGTATCAGGGAACCTGGATGCCGTCGAATTTCAAGGGAAGCGATGCGGAAGCCTTCTTTGACTACGATTTCTTTCCCTGGCCGAAGATGTCCGGTAATGATCCGGTAATGGAGGTCTTTGCCGAGAATGCCCTGTTCATCAACGCCGGAAGCCGCAATAAGGATGCGGCGGCCAAGTTCATGGACTACTTTGTCTCCACGGAGGTCCAGACCCGGAAGACCTATGATGACCGTCCCTATCCCGGCAATGTTAACGTGGATCTCTCACGGCTGAACCCCATTGAGATCAAGCTGGCTGAAACCATGAAAAACGCAGGATATTTCAGTTTTATGCATGTGGATCATGCGTTCGATCCGGCAATCGCCAATACCTTCCTGGATGTTACCCAGGCTCTGTTGGCCCTGGATATGACTCCCGAGAAGGCCGCTTCTCAGGTAGAGACTGAAGCCCAGCGGGTCCGCGGATCGGTCAAGTAATATTTTTGACAACGGGCTGGGAATTACC
>QKJO01000158.1 GCA_003249275.1 Spirochaetaceae bacterium | reverse complement strand
AGAATTTCGGAAGCAAAGGATCACTGTCTCTTGCTGTGAATTTGCTGCAGTCCGGTATTCAGAGCACCCGCTTCTCCTGGCTGATCGCTAAAGTTTTTGCCGCTTCCGGACAGAGTGAATTCACAAGAAGCCTTAAAGAGAACGCCCTTGATTGTCTGCTGAAGTCGGGAAATCCGGAAAGTTTCACCTTAATCGGAGAGATGCTTGAAGACAGTTCCGTTCCGGTGAAGTACAGAGAACGTCTACTGGAAAATCTTCCGGCTGAAGGTGCGGATCAATTTTATCCCGCCCTGTACCGATTCCTTCAGGACCCCGGTTTTACACTGTTTCCAAGTCTTTTAAAGGCCTTTGAAACAATACCACTCACCCTCTGCCTCTCGGATCTTTTTTCTCTGATCCGATCCGGTTCCCTGGACAGGGAGATCAGGAAGCGGGCATTCATACTTTTATCGAGATACAGGGATTTTACAAGTATTCTGTTTCTGATTGAGAACCTGTCCCTGTTGAGTATTGATGAAATGGAAACCCTGGGCAGGGATGTATTCCGGCACAACAAAGCTTCCTTTCTCACTTCCGCTGACATTATTTTTCACGAACAAGATTCATCTCTTCATCAGAAACTGATGCATCTGTGCAGTCTTTCAGGCATCGATGATTTTATTCCTGTGATGGAAGAGAAGCTGACCGCTTCGGACCCGGAGAGCAGAATCAGAGCTGTCTGGAGTCTGAGGACACTGAATGCTGTTCATCTGATTCCCTCAATCCTGCCTCTCCTTTACGATCCCGTTGAATTTGTCCGGTCCCGGACATCCTCAGCACTGATTGACTGGGACAGGGAAGAGACCTTCGACAGTCTGATAAAAATTCTGAATGACAGAACCGAGAGTATCAGCGTTCAGCAGGCCATTGCAGGGTCTCTGGGACGCAGCTCCGGCATGAGGAGTATTGAGATCCTTGTCTCGCTGCTGGAATCGAATCCGGACCTGGAGGACATTGTTCTGAAGGCTCTTCAGTTCAAAGATTCGGAATCCGCAATAAGACTTCTTGTCGAGCTTTATGAAAGTGTTTCGGCCAGAGTAAAATCAGTCCTCAACACGCTTTTCCGTGATTTCGGAGAAAAAGCGGAACCCCTTTTGATGGATCTGCTGTCGCAAACGAAGTATCTGCAGACGAGACACAATATCTGCACGATTCTGGATTCGACGGGGTATGTTGAAACTCTGGTCGGCGGCCTTAAAAGTTCCTCAGCCGCGAAACGGATGGATGCAGCCGAAAAGCTCAGCATTATCGGAACGCTGAAAGCGTCACGAGGTCTCCTCTACGGGGCAAGAGATATCAATAAAAATATAAGGATTCTGTCGATCAGGGCGCTTGTCAGGATTCACAAAAACACGGAAGTCCTCAGCGAACTTGAAAATGATCCGGACAAAAAGGTCAGACGCTACGCGGCCTGGGCCAAAGAGAGAATCAAAGCCGAATTGCTGCCATAAAAAAAGGACCGGAAAACCGGTCCTTTTTTTTATCAGATTATTTCTTCTGAAGTACACTGGGATCGTAATCGGCAGGTGCTTCATACCCCAGAAAGTTGATTGTTGTTGCCGCCAGGGAGCTGATGCCCAGACCCTCGACCAGAGTCGTTGAATAGTCTCCCTTGTACTCGGGATCGTAGATGATACAGGGCACGGGATTGAGGGAGTGGGATGTCTTGGCTCTGGGCTTTCCATCTTCCTTGATAACCACATTGCCCTTCTTGTCATGTTCATACATATCGTCAGAATTTCCGTGGTCTGCCGAAAGAATCAGAACACCGCCGGCTTTGGCCACCGCCTTTTTGATTCTTCCGATGCTGAGGTCCATGGCTTCCATGGAACAGACGACAGCCTGATAGATGCCGGTGTGGCCGACCATGTCGCCGTTGGGAAAGTTCAGTTTGATCAGTTCGTATTCTCCGCCCTCGATGGTCTCGATGACTTTGTCGGTGATTTCGGCACACTTCATGGCAGGACGCTCTTCAAAAGGACAGCGGTCGGAAGGAACTTCCACATAGGTTTCCAGCTTGTCGCTGAACTTACCTGACTTGTTGCCGTTGAAGAAGTAGGTCATATGACCGAACTTCTGGGTCTCACTGATGGAGTACTGCTTTACACCGGTGGCCACCAGATACTCTGCCATGGTTCTGTCGATGGCGGGAGGCGTTACCAGATACTGGGCGGGAACATGGAGGTCTCCGTCGTATTCCATCATTCCGGCATATTCCACTTTGGGTACTCTGATTCTGTCGAACTTGTCGAACTCATCACCCGCTTCAAAGGCTTTTGTAAGCTCAAGGGCACGGTCGCCTCTGAAGTTGAACAGGATGACGCTGTCTCCGTCGTCGATGGTTCCCACGGGAACATCATCTTTTGCAATCACAAAGGGAGGAAGGTCCTGATCGATGGCTCCGGTTCTCTCTCTGAGGGAGACGATGGCGTCATGCGCGGATTCAAAGAGTTCGCCCTCTCCCAGAACGTGGGTTGCCCAGCCCCGCTCCACCATGCTCCAGTCGGCATCGTAGCGGTCCATGGTGATCTTCATACGTCCGCCGCCTGAAGCGATACAGGCGGAGAAATCGCCGTCTGAAAGGTCGGCCAGAAATTTTTCCATGGGATCGAAGTAATCCAGTGCAGAAGTTTCACCCACATCCCTGCCGTCCAGCAGGGCATGTACGAAGACCGACTTGACGCCGTTTTCCTTGGCTTTGACGATCATGGCTTTCAGATGATCCACATGGGAATGGACATTCCCGTCAGACAGGAGTCCGATGAAATGGAGGGATGAATCGTTATTGATCACGTTGGAAGTTAGTTTCTTCCAGGTATCGCCCTGGAACAGTCTGCCTTCACTGATTGAATTTCCAACCAGTTTGGCACCCTGTGCGAAGACACGTCCGCAGCCGATGGCGTTATGACCGACTTCGGAGTTTCCCATATCGTCATCCGAAGGAAGGCCTACGGCCATGCCATGGGCTTTCAGTTTTGTCACGGGACAGGTTGCAGACAGTTCATCCAGAGTCTGGGTCAGAGCGGCCTTGAAGGCGTCTCCTTCCTCATATTTGCCGTAACCGACGCCGTCCATGATACAAAGGACGACGGGTCCTCTTCTTTTTTCTATAAAACTATGTTTTTTAAGCGGTTCTACCACAATGTTACCTCTTAACCTTAAAATTGGTTTTTTGTTGTTTAAAGATACTCTGCGCAAGGAGTAAAAATCAAGTGGACTTGAATTTTATGCCCCTGTAATGAGAAAGGGACTTCCCAAGAAGATATCTGTCGCCGATAATAATCAAATGATCAAACCAGTTGTTGCCGTTGTCTCCTGCAGCGAA
>QKJO01000023.1 GCA_003249275.1 Spirochaetaceae bacterium | reverse complement strand
TCGCTGCCGTAGAAATCCCCGTCCTCCATGCTGGCTACATGGGAGCCGGATGTACTCTTCCATGCCCCCATGGAGTGGGGGTTGTTCCGGGCATAGGACTTTACCGAGGCGGGAGCCAGTCTGTCCGAATTCCCCTCTCTCAGAACGGGGTTGACAGCGCTGCCCTTGATCCTGTCATACCGGGCCCTGACGGATTTTTCCTCTTCCGTTGCAGGTTCCTCGGGGTAGTCGGGCAGGGCAAACCCTTTGGACTGCAGCTCCGCCACCGCAGCCTTGAGCTGGGGAATGGAGGCGCTGATATTGGGCAGTTTGATGATATTGGCATCGGGCTGGAGAACCAGAGTTCCCAGTTCGGCCAGGTCGTCGGATTTTTTCTGATCTTCTTTCAGGTACTCAGGAAATGCCGCCAGTATCCGGCCGCTGAGTGAGATATCCCTCGTTTCTACCTCGATCCCCGCGGCGGACGTGAATGCCGATATTACGGGCAGCAGGGACCTGGTCGCCAGGGCCGGCGCTTCGTCGGTGATTGTGTAAATGATCTTTGCTTTCATGATGGTTTCCTGATTAAATGATTTGTAGGGGCATTTTAACACAGAGCTTTGGCATTGGAAAATAGACAAACCGCCGGAGGCGGCAGGGAATAAGATCTTTTTTTGGCGGAAAAATTTCCCCATCATCATAAATAAACGTATAATAACGCTATGGAGCTCTCTGAAGACAAGTATAAGTATATCATCAATACCTCCTCCGATCTGATTACCCTGATCAACAGGGACTACCGTTATGAAGTGGTCAACGACTCCTACTGTAAAATCATAGAACGGAGCAAGGGCGAGCTTGTGGGAGCCCATATCTCCGAAGTATGGGGTGAGGAGAAATTCAGGAACACCATAAGGCATTACCTGGACCGCTGTTTCGAGGGCGAGGAGATCCACTATGTGGACCGTTTTGAGTTCGGCAGCAGCTACCGGTACATGCATGTCTCCTACTACCCCTACACGGAGGAATCGGGAGCAGCCACCCACGCTCTGGTCTTTTCCCATGACATCTCCAAGCTGGGCGAGATAGAAGCCAAACTGTTCAATTACGAATTCAGAGATACGGTCACAGGCCTCTTCAATGAACGGTCACTGGAAATCATTCTGGATATGGAACTGGAGAAGGCCAAGAGATCCCGGGAACAGAGCAAACGCTCTCTCATCCTCCTGTCGGTGGACAACTATCAGGATATCTGCCTCTCCCACGGAAGGATGACGGGAAACATGCTCCTTGAAAACACGGGAATCAGAATCAAGGAGTGCCTCCGGTCGACCGACTATGTGTTCCGGTACAACGGGAACGAACTGGCTGTGATCCTCACCGCCATGGCCTCGGACACGGAGCCGGTGATTGTGGCCCAGAAGCTGCTGAATGTGGTGACTATCCCCTACAGGAAAGGCGAGACAAACATATCCATGAGCTGTACCATGGGCATAGCCATCTCCCCCGAGGACGGCACAGACTGCGAAAGCCTCATCGCCAGCGCCTCCAAAGCCCTCTCCTACGCCCTCCACGAGGGACAGGAGTTCAGACTCTTCGACAGCACCACCCAGCAGACGGCTCTTTCGCGTCTCAAGATCGAGAGCGAACTGAACAGGGCTTTTGATCTGAAGCAGTTCGAACTCTACTACCAGCCCATAGTGGATGAGAAGGAAAAGATTGTGGGATGCGAGACCCTGATCAGATGGAATCATCCCGAGAGAGGAATGGTCTCCCCTTCCCTCTTCATACCCATATCGGAGCATACCGGACTCATTTCGGCCCTCTCCAAATGGGTCCTGTTTCAAACCACCCATCAGATCAAAAAATGGAGCGCCCGGTATGACATCTACACCTCGGTCAACCTGACGGTGAAGGAGTATGCCGATGAGAACCTGCCCTCCATACTGACGGCGGCTCTGAAACAGGCGGGAAATCTGTCTCCGAAGTACCTCCGTCTTGAAATCACCGAGTCCGAAACCATGGAGCGCCCCGAAGATACGATTCAGATGATGCGCCGTCTGAGGGAGATGGGCTTCGAGATCTTTGTGGATGACTTCGGCACGGGCCACTCCAGTCTCAGTTATTTGAAGGACATTCCGGCAGACACGCTGAAGCTGGACAAATCCTTCATCGATACGATTGCATCGGATGAGGACAGCCGCGACTTTCTGGAGCTGATCACCCATCTGGCCGTCAACAGAAGGAAGTCTCTCATCGTGGAGGGTGTGGAAACCAGAGAGCAGTTCGACATCCTCGTAAGAACCGGATGTACCCGATTCCAGGGATATCTTTTCTCTCCGCCCCTTCCTCCGGACAAGTTTGAAGAGTTTCTCCGGGAGAATCTAAAAAAAAGCTGATCAACCGGTCCATATGTAACGGTTACACTGAAAATGATACTTTTATGCTCAACATTGAGGGTTTATTATTGCTTTCATGAAAATAAAGTGCGCCTGGTGCGGGTATACCATCGAAAAATCCCGTGACAGGCAGGTCTCTCATGGCATATGCCCTCTCTGCAAGAAGAAACTCCTCGACAAGGAGAGGGAGGATCATGAGCAGACGGAAGACTCTCCGCCTCCAAGGAAGGATGACGAAGCCGGAGAGAAGTAAGACCCGGTCTGCCATGATTTCCTGTGATTGAAAACCTTCAGTGAACAGGTATTTTGAGAAAAATGTCCATCTTTCCCGGAAATGTAATTTCAACAACCCCATCCTGTTGTATAATCTTGTATTGTTATGAGATCCCGAATACTGCTCCTTGCACTCTTATGCCTCCCGTTTATGCCTCTCCATTCCCAGACCGATTCAGGCAGAGCCGTCAGGGAGGTAAGGATAGGGATATTCTCCTTCGACCCCATCAACTTTGTCGATCAGTCGGGGCTGCCCACAGGACTGAACCCTTCCCTGATCAGTGAAATTGTCAAGGGAACCGACTGGTCGGTCCGCTATGTGGAAGGGTCCTGGAGCGAGGGACTGGAGCGTCTTCAGAGGGGAGAAATCGATCTCATGATGTCGGTGGCCTGGTCAAAAAGCAGGGCCGAAGTCATGGATTTTTCCGGAGAATCGGTGATCGAACTCTGGGGACAGGTCTTTACCCGTCCCGGGAGCCCTATCAAAAACATTGACCACCTCCAGGGAATGACCGTCGGGGTCATGAAGAATGACATCTCCGGTCAGAACCTTATAAGGACGGCGGAATCACTGGGTATCCGGTTCGACACTGTAGATTTTCCAGCCTTTCATGATGTTATGGTCGCCGTTGAAAAAGGAACAGTACAGGCCGGCGTCGCTCCCCAGCACTTCGGACTTCGTCACATTCATGAATACAACCTGATCGGAACAAATATCCTTTTTTCTCCCTTTTCCAT
>QKJO01000078.1 GCA_003249275.1 Spirochaetaceae bacterium | reverse complement strand
GGTCTTTATAATCATCATTGTCATTATTCTGATATGGAATCAGAAACTTAAAAAGGAGATAAGGGTCAGGATCCATTCGGAAGAAAACCTCAAAATCAGCGAACTGAAGGCCCGGGAAGCAGAGGAACTCTCCCTGAAGGCAAGAAAGAGAGCCGAAAAACTGGCGATTCTTGCGCAGGCCGCCAGCAAGGCCAAGTCCCAGTTTCTGGCCAACATGTCCCATGAGATCAGAACCCCCCTGAACTCCATCATCGGATTTACCGAGCTGCTTGAAACGACAAGGCTTGATGAGAGTCAGAAAGAGTATCTCAAGTCGGTCAAAATTTCAGCTGAGGTTCTGCTGACCCTTATAAATGACATTCTTGATCTCTCAAAGATCGAGGCAGGAAAGATGAATCTGAATCTGTCTCCCGCATCCGTCTCCAATATCCTCAGGGATATGAAAATCATCTTCAGCCACAGAGCGGAGGCCGGCAATCTTGATTTTTATATATTCAACAATACTCCGCCAGAATCCCTTTATATGCTCTACAGTCTGCGGCTGGAACAGGTTCTGATCAACCTTATCGGAAATGCTCTGAAGTTCACCGAATCGGGTTTTGTAAGAGTCAGCGCCATGGCGTATGGAAGTAAGGAGAGCCGCGGGAGTACCCTTGTATTCACAGTAGAGGACTCTGGAATCGGTATTGAACCGGATCAGGTCAGTATCATTTTCAATATGTTTGAGCAATCGGAGAATCAGGATACCAGAAAATTCGGTGGTACAGGTCTTGGACTCGGTATCAGCAGCCGGCTGGCAAATCTGATGGGCGGTGCCCTGTCGGTCAGAAGTGAACCGGGCAAGGGGACCGAGTTCAAACTGACAATACCCGATGTGGAACGGATTGCCGATTCATCCGGGGATGGCTTCTCCTCCCCGGTTTCTGATCATCATACTCAGGTCAGACGCGTGACCGGCAGCTCTCTGATCGATCCGGAAGAATGGTCCAATGTCCGTGACAGCGGAGATTCGGAACTGATCCGGGATTTCTGCAGAAGCATCAGTGAAAGGATCAAACCTGATAGTGAAATCAATCATCAGATTCTCAGGCTGATTTCGGCGTTGTTGACGGCGGCAGAGGATTTCAACCCGGTCAGGATCATTGAGATCTGCGGAGAAATTGATCAGTTTCTGCAGACGGAGAAGGTTAAGAATGAAGAAAATTCATAAAACAACGATTCTGATAGTTGATGATATTCCCAGGAATATTCAGCTGGCAACCGAGCATCTGAAGGTGCTGCATCATAAGATTCTTTTTGCCGTTTCGGGAGAAAAAGCCATTTCCATCCTGGGACAGAACCGGGTCGATCTCATTCTTCTGGACATCATGATGCCTCATATGAACGGATTTGAAACATGCAGAAGAATCAAAGCAGTTCCCGAATGGTCGGATATCCCGGTCATTTTTCTTACATCCAGAAACGATATCGCCGATATCGTGCAGGGTTTTGAAGCCGGCGGTGCCGACTATATCACAAAACCCTTTTACGGTCAGGAACTGATTGAACGTGTCAAAACACGGCTGGAACTGAAACTGCAGAAGGATAAGCTGGAACAGAATCAGCACCAGCTGAAGGATCTGCTCCATATCCTCTCTCACGACCTGCGCAACTCCCTCTCGGGCATCGCCATGACCATCGATCTGGCCGATCTTGAAAAGAAACCCATGGAAGCCTACAGAGAACGATTGAAGGATCTCAGTGCCAACGGACTGAATATTCTTGATCTTGTAAGAACCATGCTGGTTCTTGAAGAAAAACCGATGACCCTTTCGGGTGTGGATCTCGCAGATTGCATCCGTCACTCGGTACATCTGATTATGACCCGGTTTGAGGAAAAGAAAATCAGCATTGCGATGGATCTTGAAGACAATCTGGAAGTTCTGGCTGAAGAGACATCCCTGATCAATTCTGTCCTGATGAATGTACTGACCAACGCATTGAAATTTTCATTTGAGGGTTCTTCAGTCAGAATTGATCTCAGGCAGGAAGGTTTCTTTGTCCGGCTGACTGTCACAGATACGGGTACCGGTATTCCCGAGGAGAGAATTCCCCATCTTTTTGATCTTCAGAAAGGGACCAGCAAACCCGGAACTATGGGAGAGAAAGGAAGCGGCTTCGGTCTGCCTCTTGTAAAAAAATTCATGAACGCCTACGGCGGCGAGATCAGGATAGAGTCGAGGATCCAACCGGATGATAATGGAAACCGGGGAACCGTCATAACACTCCTGTTCCACAAATCCCGCTGATCCTTAAAGAAGAACGCTCAGTTTTTCCCTCAGAAATTCCGATTTTTCTTCAAGTCCGATTTTCCCGGTCTCTATCATCAGGCGTTCGGGATGAGCCGGATCAAGCTTGACAAGGCCTCTGGACTGTCCCAGAAGCTTCATTACCTTGTCGACGGAGATGATGGCCACCTTGCCGAAGTCGATGTAAACAATACCTTTTCTCTCCTTCATATTGGAAATCCAGAGCTGTTTACAGATGATCCTGATCTCAGACAGAGCCATAAGGCTCTGCATCTCCCGAGGAAGAGGTCCGAAGCGGTCGTAGAGTTCAGAATAGATTCCCTCCTGCTCGCTCTTCTCGGTGATGGAGGCGATCTTTTTATAGACTTCCATTTTTTCAGTAGGATCGTTGATATAGCTGTCGGGTATAAATCCAGTATAGTCGAGTTCAAGATAGACCTCGGGAGGTTCTTCCTCTCTGTCGCTGCCGCTTCTCTCTTCGATCGCTTCTTCCAGCAGCCTGAGATACATATCAAATCCGACGGCCATGATTTCACCCGACTGTTCCCCGCCCAGGAGGTTTCCGGCTCCCCTGACCTCCATATCCTTCATGGCGATTTTGAAACCTGACCCCAGATCTGTGAAATCCGAGATGATCTGCAGCCTTTTCATGGCGATATCCGACAGGGCTTTGCTTTCCGGATAGAGGAGATAGGCATAAGCCAGCCTCTCGCTTCTTCCGACACGGCCCCGGAGCTGGTAGAGCTGGGAAATCCCGTACATGTCGGCCCGGTCGATGATGATGGTATTGACGTTGGGGATATCAATCCCGTTTTCTATGATCGTTGTGGAGACAAGGACCTGAAACGCACCGTTTATAAATCTGTGCATGATCTCTTCCAGTTCGGCGGAAGTCATTTTTCCGTGGGCCGTTTCCACAAAGACTTCGGGAACAAGCTCCTGAAGATAGAGCTGGATGCTTTCCAGACTTTCAACTCTGTTATGAAGAAAGAACACCTGTCCTCCCCTGTCCACTTCCCGCCTGATGGCTCTTGAGACTGTTTCAGGGTCGAACTCCTGGATAAAGGTTTCAATGGGCTGCCTGTTTTTGGGGGCCGTTTTCAGA
>QKJO01000030.1 GCA_003249275.1 Spirochaetaceae bacterium | reverse complement strand
AATATGTCATTGAGACCAGTGTCGGGCATACGCAGACCGGTGCCCGTAGTTGACGGAGCCGGAGTCAATATCAATAGAGTTTTCGGACACGGTGATACGGATGTCACCGATCCTTTTCTGATGCTGGATCATCTTGAAAATGATGATCCCGTCCACTTCATGGCCGGTTTTCCCTGGCATCCTCACAGAGGGATCGAAACGATCACCTATGTTCTGGACGGGGGTGTGGAGCACCGGGACAGCCTGGGCAACAGCGGTTCCCTGAAGGCGGGAGATGTCCAGTGGATGACGGCAGGCAGCGGGATTGTCCATCAGGAAATGCCCCATGAGGCATCGGGACCCATCTTTCACGGTTTTCAGCTCTGGGCGAATCTGCCCTCCGCCCGGAAGATGACCGATCCCCGGTATCAGGATATCCCTTGCGCAGAGATTCCTGAAGTGATCGAGGACGACGGAACCAGAGCCCGGATCATCACAGGCAACTTCTGGGGAAAGACGGGGCCTGTGGTGGGAATCGATACCAATCCCCGTTACCTGGACATCATCATGCCGCCCGATACGGTAAAGCGGTTCAAGGTCGATCTGGAACATCATGCCTTTGCCTATGTCTTTTCAGGATCGGGCCGGTTCCGGGATGGGTCATCCCCCTTTCCCGTGATGACCGAATACGTAACCGACAAGGGCGTCTCCGACCCCGTCGCCGCTCATGCCGTAGAAAACCGGAATCTTGTCCTCTTCGACAGGGGCGATGAGATCTCTGTCCAGTCGGGACCGGAGGGCATGCGATTTCTGCTTGTTTCGGGACAGCCGCTCAAGGAGCCCGTCGCCTGGCACGGACCGATCGTCATGAATACAAGGGAAGAGCTGATTCAGGCCTTCGACGAATATCAGAAGGGCACTTTTTTAAAACACAAGAGGTGAAACAGCCCCGGCGGGAGCCGGGGAGGGGAAGGGTGTTATTTTCTGCCCGTCAGTTTGATCACATGAAAACCGAACTGGGTCTGCACAACGTTGCTGTAACTGCCTACGGACATGCGCTTGCAGGCCTCTTCGAACTGTCCCACCATTTTTCCGGGACCGAACCAGCCCAGGTCTCCCCCCTTGGACTTGCTGGGGCAGGTGGAAAACTCCTTTGCCAGGGCTGAAAAGTTTCCTCCCTTTTTACAGCGTCTGAGAAGTTCTTCCGCCAGAGCCCTGTCCTTTACGAGTATATGACTGGCACGCCATTCCATGATGGTCCTCCCATTGTAAATTCTTCGCCCCTATTATAGTTACCCTCTCCCTCTTTGACCAGTATTCGGTCTCTATTGACCTCCTGCAGTATCCTGCGTATGGTAATTATAAATATCATCTACCCCCGGGGAAGCCGATCGCAATGAGGATCGTTCTGAAGGGAAGGAGCTGCAATGAAACGTTTGATACTGACTTTGATCACTCTCGGGCTTATAATGCCTCTCTGGGCTGCCGGGAGCAGCGAAACTATCAGCAGGGGTGTTCCGGAAAGACCGGTGAAAATCGCCCTCCTGAACGGTCCCTCAGGAATCGGTCTGATCGAATTCCTGTCTGAAAATCCCCTGGAGGGAACAGGAGCCGCTGTCGATACAGAGGTTCTGGGAGCCCCTAAAGTTCTGCTGGGACAGCTTCTCAAGGAAGAATGGGACGCGGCGGTTCTGCCTGCCGGTATGGCCGCTCTGATCTATAACAAAGGCATCGGTTACAAAGCCGCCGGCATCACAGGCCTGGGAAATCTCTATCTGATCTGCCGTGATGATATCACCATGGACAGTGCCGCCGATCTTGAGGGTAAAACCGTATACATCCCCGGCAGGGATACCACTCCCGATCTGATCACCCGGCTCATCGCTTCGGAGAAGAATGTACAGGTCACGCTGGACTACAGTTTCAATCCCTCCGACCTGGCCAAAGCCATGGCAGGGGGCATTGCCGATATCGCCGTACTACCCGAACCTATGGCGACCATCGCCCTGAAGACGGGGCAGAACCTGAAGATCGCCCTGGATATGCAGACGCTCTGGAAGGAAACCTTCCCCGGCGAACCCGATTATCCCCTCACCGTACTTGTGATCAACTCCCGTTTTGCCGATCAGTATCCCGATCTGGTTCTCCGTCTGCAGGATGCGGCGGACCATTCTCTGGGGTGGGTTGCATCCCATCCCGCCGAGGCATCCGCTCTCATCAAAGATTACGGATTCACACTGCCGCCTCCCATCGTGGCCCAGGCCGTCCCGAGAAGCAACTATGTCTTTATCAGAGACGGCGAAATGGAAAAAGCCATGGCTCCCTATCTCTCCCGGGTCATGAGCCTTGATCCGGCATCTATCGGCGGTAAAATCCCGGGACCGGAGTTCTACTTCTGAGATGTCCGGTCTGAGGAAGAGAACGGCAGCGACAACCCTCTCACTGATCCTCTATCTGGCGGTCTGGAAGATCCTCTCCCTCCTCATCGGGAGAGCCGTGATCCTCCCTCCTCCGGAGGATGTTCTGAGGCAGACGGTCCTGTTCCTGTCCTCCGCCGATTCATGGAGCATGATCCTTGCAAGTTCTCTCAGAGGACTGGGGGGATTTTTCATCAGCCTTGTTCTGGGGCTTCTGACCGGTCTTCTGGCGGGTCACAGCCGGTTCTTCCGCTGGTTCTCAGACCCCTTTCTGATCAGTATCCGCTCCATCCCCGTCCTCTCTCTGATCCTTCTGGCCATTATCTGGTTTCCCACGGAAATGGTTCCCGTATTCATCTGCTTTCTGGTTGTTTTTCCGGTGGTGACCACCGCCGTGGCTACCGGGGTCAGGCAGGTGGACGGGGAGCTTCTGGAAATGGCTGAAATCTACAACAAATCCAGGCGGAGCATTCTGAGGCATATCACACTGCCCGGAATAGCTCCTTACCTTTTCAGTGCCGTTTCCACCGGCCTCGGCCTCACCTGGAAGTCGGTGGTTGCTGCAGAGATCCTCAGTATGCCCCGGGACGGAATCGGATCTGCCATGCAGACCGCCCAGCTGCAGCTGAATACGGATCAGCTCTTTGCCTGGACACTGATCGTCGTCCTGCTGGCGGGACTGTGCGAACTCATCGTACAGAAACTGGAGAACAAGCCATGATCAGCTGGAATCACTGTTCTTTTGCCTACGGCGACCTGCCTGTCGTGTCGGATTTTTCTTTCTCCCCGGAGGGGGAGGGGATCACCGTTTTTCTCGGTCCTTCGGGATGCGGAAAGACGACTCTCCTCAATCTGGCTGCAGGGCTGGCTGCTCCTCAGGCCGGGAGCGTCTCCAGAGAGTCGGAGCAGTTGAGTTACCTCTTCCAGAAACCCCGCCTCCTTCCCTGGAAGAGCGTCCGGGAGAATATAGAATTCGTCCTTCCAGAGACCATGGACCGTCTTGAAAAAAGACAGAGATGCGCTTCCCTCATAGAACTCGTGGGACTCGCGGGTTTTGAGGAGTACAAACCCTCCCGTCTCAGCGGCGGCATGGAACAGCGGGTGGCCATCGCCCGGGCTTTTGTGGAGGACAGGGCGATTCTTCTCATGGACGAACCCTTCAAGGGACTGGATCTCAGGCTGAAGCTGCCTCTGATCAGACTGCTGAAAGATCTTCTCAGGAGCAGAAAGACCACCGTTCTTCTGGTGACCCATGATGTGAGGGAAGCCGTTCTGCTTGGAGACAGAATCGTCTGTCTGGACGGTCCTCCCCTGGAGATCAGGGAGGACATGAAGGGTCTTTTTCCAGCAGAGGAGAGACACACGGGATCGGCCGGTTTCTATGAATTGGAAAAAAAACTCTACAGTCTGATTCTGAGGGAATGAAAAAAGGCAGCCCGACCGGGACTGCCTCTTTCTTTTTGAAAAGAACCGCCTATTTCTGCAGTTTTACATAACTCTTCAGGTTTTCCATCTTGGTTTCCACAAGACCCCTGGCCTCGGCGGAGGAGATGAATTTCTTGAACTGGCTGAATCCCAGTGCCTTCATAACCACGCCCCGGTTCTTCAGTTCCGAGCTGATGATGCTGTAGGAGTGGAACTGGGGCGCTTTCTTGCCATCCAGAGTCTCCAGTGTGTTTACCAGTGTCTTCAGAGCCGTCTGCAGAGAGCTCACCTCCTGAACATAACCCTTTCCCGGATGGATGATGGTCTGGTTGTCCTCGTCCTTGATGGTGACATATCCGGCCCGGACGGCGGCTGATACAAAATCACTCCACCTCTTGTAGCCTTTCAGTCCGATTTTCTTCTCGTTGAAGTCGCGGTTCAGCATCTTCATTTTGATCTTGACAGATCCCATGTTGGAGGCCTTCTGATCCTTCTGAAGAATGGCTGCCGTTTCGGCCAGGCGCTCGAACCAGTACTCTTTGGGGAAGTTTTTCTTTCCTCCCTCGGAACCGTCAGTTTCTATCTCATCCGAATCATCCACATTGTTGGGCAGCAGCTCCTTGTAGTCGGCAAAGCTGTCGGCCAGGACAAGAAGATCCTGGGCCGCCGTTTTGATATCACAGATGATGTGAATCTTTTTGCCCGACTTTCTCAGGGCCAGAAGGAGGGATCTGAAATCGCTGTCTCCCGTGATCAGTACAAAGGTATTTATATGCTCATGAAAGCGGATCAGTTCCAGTGCATCGGTAACGAGCTGCATATCGGAACCGTTTTTGTTCTTTCTCGACCTCTGGTAGGGAACATGGATCATATTGAAGTGGAGTCCCGCCAGGGTCGGACCGAGGGAACGGAAACCCGGTTTGCTCCAGTCTGCATAGGCAAAAGATGTGACAACCCGTCCCAGAGACTCGGCATAGTCCCACATCCCCTGAATCAGCAGGTTGTCACTGCTGCTGGGGGTAACATTTTCTATATCCCAGAGAACGGCTACATTCTCATCCATAATTTTCTTCCTCCAATGTCCGTCATTCTGCGGACGTTGTACATTCTGTTGAAGTATATAACATAATCGTAAATCAGATCCTGAAATAAATCATTTTTTTGATTGGAATGTTATGAGCGCAGTTTTCACTTAGACACGGCAGGAGCCGCAAAAGAAATGAAAAAAAACCGTTCCTGAAAGGAACGGTCTGTTGCTTCGTGCCACCGAAGAGATTCGAACTCTTGACACGTGGATTTTCAGTCCACTGCTCTACCGACTGAGCTACAGCGGCAACTGTTGGAGTATCTTACTGAAACCCGTCTTTCCTGTCAATACGGGTCCGGGAAAAAAGTTCGTCTTGAAACTTTCATCCGAGTCCTGTACAAAATGGGTATGTTAAAACTTGTATTTTTTGTTCCTTCCGTGGACAAGGAAAAGGTCAAGGACGCCCTGTTCGACGCCGGAGCCGGAACTCTGGGAAACTACTCACGCTGCAGCTGGGAGTGCGAAGGCACGGGTCAGTTCCTGCCGGGAAAGGGGAGCAATCCCGCCATCGGCCGGGAATCCGAGCTGGAGAGGGTCAGGGAGTTCAGGGTGGAGATGCTTGTCCCGGATGACCTGATCGGCGTCTGCAGTGAAGCCCTGAGACACAGCCATCCCTATGAAGAGCCCGCTTTTGAATTCATAAAAATCATAACGGCTGAAACTGAACTTTCAGGAGAAGAGTGGTTATAAATCCTGATTCAGATATAGCCCAGGGCCGCATGGATCAGGGCTGTTCCCGCATGGACCGCCGTCTCAGTCCGGAGGACTCTCTCACCCATTGAGCAGATGCTGAACCCCCTCTCTCTGAAGATTTCTCTCTCCCGGTCGCTCCATCCCCGTTCGGGGCCGACGGCGAGACAGCACCTGCTGTGGACGGGATCATATTGTTTCAGCGGGAGATCGGGAGTCACATTGTCCAGAGCCAGTCTGTCGGTCTCATCAGGCAGCTGATCGATGCACTTATAAAGGGAGTAATATTTCTCCACGGCGGGCATGATTGTGGTTTCACCCTGGGACATCCCCTGCAGAACCGCCTCCAGATACTCCTCCTTTGTCCAGAGGTGGCTGGTGAGGTAGGATTTCTCCCCCAGATCGGTGGCGGTGAAGAGCATGCGGCTGACACCGGAGGCCGCCAGATCCCTGAGCAGTCTTTTGGCTGTCGGCGGTCTCGGAGTTCCGATGATCAGGGTCAGGGGGCCCGGGAGCGAGGAGGGGCCTTCGGGTGTAAAATCAAACAGACAGGAACCGTCTTCTCCCGTCTCCCTTATGAACGCTTTTCCCCTCGAACCGCCAATGATGCCGGCATCCAGAGAGTCGCCGGGACCGGCCTTGAGGATGGTTCTGATATGAACGATCCGGGGATCGCCTGCAGGGAGGGGTATGTTCAGTTCTTCGGGCTGGAACAGGATAAGGTTCATAGACATGGAGTATACAGACGATTGAAGTCTTTGTAAATTTGGCAAAAATGCATATATTTGAAATCATGGCGGTCAGGGGGCTTTGCAATCTCCCCTTAAAATGCCATATTCAGTCAGGTTAGAGATCCGGACCCTTGTCCGGCAGAGATCAGGAGTAATTTATGGAACCGCTAAAGGGTTTTCAGCGCAGTTATCTGACCAAAAAGGCTCACAGTCTCAAACCGGTCGTCATGATCGGCGGAAACGGACTGACCGACGCCGTGGTCAAGGCAGTGGATGCCGAACTGGAAAACCACGAAATGATTAAAGTGAAATTTGTGGATTATAAAGAGTCCAGAAGGGAACTGGCCGAAGAGCTGGTTGAGAAAACCGAGTCCCATCTGGTGAGAATCATAGGAAATATCGCTCTCATCTACAGATATCAGCCCGTACATGACAAGAGAATCTATCATGTTCCCAAGAGCTGATCAGGATTCGGTTTAAAAAAAAGCTGCCCCCGGGGCAGCTTTTTTTATTGCTTTTCATACTCCTGCACTTCTTCGAACTTGTATTCCAGCCGGATTCCCGCCATGGCGAACATCTCTTCCGATTCGGTGCCGGCATGATATTTCCGTTCGCACACCACACGGGAGATACCGCAGCTGATGATCAGCATGGCGCAGGTCCGGCAGGGAGTCATGCGGCAGTAGACCGTCGCTCCTTCCAGGGAGACTCCCCGTTTCGCCGCCTGACAGATGGCATTCTGTTCCGCATGAACGGTTCTGACGCAGTGCTGGCTCTTGTGGCCGTCCTCGTGAACGGTGGTTTTAAACTGGTGCCCCGCTTCATCGCAGTGGGGCAGGCCGGGAGGTGCTCCCACATATCCTGTCACCAGAATCTGTCTGTCTCTGGCGATAACACAGCCGCTTCTGCCTCTGTCGCAGGTGGCCCGTTTGGAGATGGCCTCGCATACTTCCATAAAATATTCATCCCAGGTGGGGCGATTGTGTTGAGACAAGATATTTCCTCCTCGGCAAGATGACTTTCTTCCAGTATAGTAGGAAAATCCAAAATTGAGAAACCCTCTTTCAACCCGATCATTCCGGGGTTATAGTGAGGGTTCGGGAGGCATTTATGAATACCAACGAGTTCGGAAGAAGCTGCAAGCAGCTCAGAAAAAAATATAACTTTGAGACCACAGATGATTTTTTGAGTGATCTCAGAGAACTCTTTATCAAATCCATCGGCGAGCATGAGGACTTCTGTCTGGAACTGATGGATTACTGCCTGAGTCCGGGAGATGTGGAGGATAAGGATATTGAGAAGCTGTCGGATATGGTGGATCTCTTCCACCTCAATTACAACGACGGCTACAATCAGCTGGATCAGGATGACTGGGTGTTTCTGAAGGATCTGGTCAATGTCTGGGCCCTTGAGATGGATATGGACACGGTCACCTATGTGATGCAGCTTGTTGTGGATGCGGGAGTCTTCAGCTGATGATCCATGTGAATCAGAAGGGATACTCCCTCGCATCGGGGTTTCGGGGAGTTTATCAGTTTTCCGGGGATTCCGGGATAGATCAGGCGGCTCTGACCGACGCTCTTACCGGCCGGGTCCTCAAGGATCTGACCGTCGGTCCCGTCGAAGCTGTTCCCGGGTGGAAAAACAGAAAGTTTCAGAAACTCTCCTGCTCTCTGGAGGGAATCGGTCCGGGCCGCTGCAGGATTGAGACACACACCCCGGAGGGGTCCGAGTATTCGGAAAATTTCACTCTCCGGAAGGAGATGGTCTCCGAAAAGGATCTTTCCGACCTCCTTGTTTATTTCAAGGCCATGCGCTGCGACGGTGTGTACGACAAAGCCGATTCCCGGGCGCCCGTCTGGGGGACTGAGGAACGGAAGGATGTGCACGGAGGCTGGTACGATGCTTCGGGCGACACCAGCAAGTATCTCTCCCACCTCTCCTACGCAGGACGCATGTCTCCCCAGCAGACGCCCCTTGTCGTCTGGATTCTGGGGGAT
Source organism: Spirochaetaceae bacterium (assembly GCA_003249275.1). The sequence continues at coordinate 4,441 of QKJO01000030.1, read as the reverse complement.
ATCCTCACCCGTTATGACAGCCGGGGACTGTGGACGGGTCAGAATTTCCGCCGCTGGGTCCATGCCGAGATGATCCACGGAGCCGATTTCCTGGTCCGCATGCAGGACCGGGAGGGCTGGTTCTACAAGACCCTCTTCGACCGGTGGAGCAAGGACCCGGAATCCCGGATGCTCTGTTCCTACAGAACCCAGAAGGGGGAGCGTCTTTCCACAATGAAGGCGGGTTTCCGGGAAGGGGGAGGCATGAGCTGCGCCGCCCTGGCTTCGGCATCCCTTCTGGCAGAAGAGGACAGGCGTATCGTCTTCCTCGAGGCGGCTGAAAAGGGCTATGCCTACCTCAAGGTCCACAACCGGGAAATGATCGAGGGAGGGAATGAGAATCTTATCGATTACTACTGCGCCCTGACGGCTTCTCTCGAGCTCTACAGGGCGACGGGAAATACAGTCTATCGGGAGGATGCAGACGGCTATGCCCGCAGAATCCTGTCCTGTTTTCACAGTTTTGACGGGACTTCCGGCTGGTGGTTTGTGATCCCGGAAGAAGAGATCCCCTTTTACCATGCCTCGGATGAAGGCCTCCTTCTCATAGCCCTTCTGAAGTACCGTCAGGCAGCCGCGGGGAGTGAAGGAGCGGAGCAGGCCGGAAACATGGTCCGACAGGCCTGTCGTTTTCTGGAGAATACCCTGTCCGCAGACCCCGATCCCTTCCGTTATCCCCGCCACTGGACGGAGGGCAAGTCCTCACCCCGTCTGCAGTGGTTCTATCCTCATACCAATCCTTCGGGATACTGGTGGCAGGGCGAGAACAGCCGGATCAGCTCCCTGGGCGCAGCCGTTCTGACGGCAGCCGGAGAGGGGCTCTGTCCAGCGTCAGGAGCCGCAAAGACCGCCCTGTCCATGATGGACTGGCAGCTGGGTCTCAACCCCTTTGGTGTCTCCATGGTGGACGGCTGGGGCGCCGGCAGTCCCGACTACGAGGGAGATTACTACAACCTTCCCGGAGGTGTGGCCAACGGCATAACCTCGGGGTTCGATGATGAACAGGATATCGCCTTTCAGCCTCCTCTGGAGGGGAACCCCGGGGACAACAGCTGGCGCTGGGGGGAACAGTGGATTCCCCACGCCGCCTGGTTTTTTCTTCTGGCCGGTACTGTCCGGCAGGAAGGTCTCTGATTTTTTATAAGTAGATAAAAAAAGCTGCCCGGATGATCGGGCAGCTTTTTTGTTTCTTCCGCAGCTGAAAAATTATGCTTTTTCGTACTTCAGCGTTTCGGTGGGCTGGTTGCAGATCTCATCGGGACCGTAGTACTGAATGGCGCCGGGGAAGGTGAAGGCTGTTTCAACAGCCCACTTGTCTCTGCTGGCTGCAAAGGCCTTGAAGGGGGCACCGTCCAGTTCTACCAGAGCTTTTTTGATTACCGGTTTTTTGGAACCGTGTCTCTGCTCCATGTTCATCATCATGGTCAGGGGGCAGCCGCCGGGAACCCATTTATCCGCAGGTTTCTGCAGCTCTGCCACATTGGAGATGTAGCCGGTCAGACCGTGAGACATCAGGATGAAGGCGGAGTAACCCAGGGAGTAGCAGTAGTCGGCGTCGAAGTTGGAGGGGAAGGCACAGCGGCCTTCGTATCCGAAGAAGTGGGCCAGGGCGTTGAATTTGCCCTTGAACGATCCTTCCACCTTCATCTGGGAAAGTTTTTCTCCGACCATTTCGATCAGGAGTTTTTCTGTCTCTATCCGGGAGACCTGTACGTTGCCGTGGGGGTCTCTGTCCATGAGGAGCTGTTCCTGAATGGACCGGGGCAGTGAGCTGAAGACAAAGGAGGAGTCCTTGCTCAGGTTCTTGTTCAGCCACTCCTGCTGGTCTTCCAGAGTCTTCAGAGTGGCGAAAAAGTCGGCGTGGTGTGCCATTTTGTCGTTCAGTTCGGAGATGAGGGCTCCCACTTCGGGAATGAATTCGATCAGACCCTCGGGAATCAGGGCGACTCCGAAGTTCATGCCCTTTTCGGCTCTTTTAATCACGGTGTCGGCAATCTGGTCGACGACCTGGCCCAGAGTCATCTTTTTCTGTTCCACCTCTTCGGAGATGATGCAGACGTTGGGCTGTGTCTGAAGGGCGCACTCCAGAGCGATGTGGGAAGCGCTGCGGCCCATCAGTTTGATGAAGTGCCAGTACTTCTTGGCCGAGTTGGAGTCTTTTTCGATGTTTCCGATCAGTTCGGAGTAGGTTTTTGTGGCCGTGTCAAATCCGAAAGACGTTTCGATATACTCGTTCTTCAGGTCTCCGTCGATGGTCTTGGGAGCACCCACAACAGTGATGCCCGTCGCTTTTCTGGCAAAGTATTCGGCCAGGATGGCGCCGTTGGTATTGGAGTCGTCGCCTCCGATGATGACCACACCGGTGATGTCGTACTTGCGGCAGGTGGCCAGAGACATTTCGAACTGCTCTTCCGTTTCCAGTTTGTCACGGCCCGAACCGATGATGTCGAATCCTCCGGTGTTTCTGTAGGCATCCATCAGGGTGTCGTCGATTTCCACAAGTTTGCCGTTCATGATACCGGCGGGGCCGCCGAGGAAACCGTAGAGTTTGGATTCGGGGTTGGAGTTTTTCAATCCGTCATAGATTCCTGCGATGACATTGTGTCCGCCGGGAGCCTGACCGCCGGAGAGGATGACGCCCAGATTCATTTTTTTGCCCGCATTGGGGTTGGCCCCTTTGACAAAACGGGCGATGGGATTGCCGTAGGTCTTTTCGAAAAGGCCTTTGACTTCCGCCTGGTCGGCGATGGACTGGGTGGGCTCGCCCATTTCGCAGGTGATGTTTTTGATGTCTCCCTGCAGTACGGCAGGAAGCTTGGGCTGATAGGTGTAACGTACCTTCTGCAGAGGTGATAAAGTACTCATAATGTGAATCTCCTTGTCTTTGCTTCAGAATCCCCTCAGGGGACATAGTACCCGGAACAGGGAACGGGCTCTTTCCGGGCTCATTCAGACCTAATCACCAGAATTGTATAGAATTAAGGTCCGCTGATTCCTTTGATTTGTATGTATGTTTATAAGGATTTTCCCGTCCCGAGTCAAGGCTGAGGTCTCCCGGCAGAGTGTCAGAAATATTCCTTCACATATTCCGCCTCTCCGGCAATTTCAAGAATTTCAAGATTTTCCCCTTTCAATCTCAGGGCGGTCAGGTAAATATAATCCTTATTGCCCAGGGGGACTCCCCAGCTGCGGGCTGAAAAGGGATCGCCGCCGTCCATATCAAGTTCCCGGTTTTCAGCATCCACTGGGATATAGCCCAGTCCTTCCAGCCTTGTAAAAAGGGCGGTTGCCCAGAATGCCTCTGTCTGACGGGGATAGTTATTAAACTTTCTGAGTCTGATACGGACCCCTTCGGGAGACAGGGCCTGAAACCAGGGCCTTTCCGATGACAGAGCAAATCCTCCGGGAAGGGGCAGCTGCGGTCCCTTTCTCCCTCTTTCCGCTCCCGTTGGGGATGAGTTGATAAAACTGTAAAAATCCACCGTATTGATCCAGTCGAACCGGGACGGTCTGCCGTCGGGAATCGTCTGATTCTTAAAAGAGAGGAGCAGTTCCACCCTGGCAAGAGTCCTGTCGTTTTCCATCTTCCGGATGGATCCCTTCAGATGATCGATCTCCTTCATAAGCCGTCTGATTTCCAGCTCGAGAGTCAGAGTCCCCTCCAGATCGGACTGATCCAGATAGGCCGTGTTCCGTTTCAGAAGATCTTCTTTTGCAGAGAGGGATGATTGGGCAGACATCAGACTTTCTCTCAGATCATAGGCATACTGTGAAAAGTCCAGAACTTCTTCCGCCTTGCTGCCGAGGAGGGATTTCAATTCTTCAATGTTCCTGTCGGGTATCCGCAGGACAAGCCTGTCCAGTGTTTTCTCTGTAAAATAGCCGCCTTTTTCCTCGGCCCAGAGACTGATGTCGTCGGCTGCCTGCTCCCTGTCTTTGACAAGCAGCCGGGCGGAAATCTCATTGTAGAGGGTATCCGAAATTCCACCCGAGTCCTGTGAATAGACGGTGACTGACGAAATTATAAGAAAGAGAAATCCTGAAAGGATGAAAGCATTCAGTTTCATTTGATCTCTCCTCTTTCAAGGGCTTTGAACAGCGGGGTCAGGTCCCTGTCGGACCGGGGTGAAAATATCTCAACCACCTGCAGATCCCTGTCGTCACTCAATACCGCCACAATATACTGAAAGGGAGTCCTGTCCTTGCTTGTGAACTTCACTCCCGGGAATTCCTTAGATCCCAGATGAAGGACAAGAGGTTCGGCATTTTCATAGTAGTCGGAGAGATGAAACAGGAGCGCTTTCTGCCAGAACTCACTGTCCCCCCTGGGGGTGTTGTCGACCGTGGAGACGGAAAGAGTCGTTCCTTCAGAATCTTCAGCTAAAAAGAGGTCCTCTTTACT
>QKJO01000039.1 GCA_003249275.1 Spirochaetaceae bacterium | reverse complement strand
AACCCCCGACATCCTGCTTGTAAGGCAGGCGCTCTCCCAACTGAGCTAATCGCCCGTTTTAACGGTATTAAAAATGATGGGCGATGAGGGACTCGAACCCCCGACATCCTGCTTGTAAGGCAGGCGCTCTCCCAACTGAGCTAATCGCCCGTACACCATCTTTTTAACGTTCAGCAATTTATCACAATGGTTCCAAAGAGGTCAATAGATTCTCTCAAAAAAAGAAGCCCCTTCAGTCATCGGAAATGGGTATGGTTGAATCCTTCTTTATATCTTTGTCAAAAATATAAATTTTACCCTTCCCCGCTGTGCGTGCCACGATATCGCAGAGGCCGAAGTTTTCAAGAACCAGAACCTCTCTCGTTTCATCGGGAGCAAGAATATCTCCCTTTAAGAGCTCCTCTTTTCTGGAACTGACCTGATCGATGAGGAAGATTTCCGTTATCTCCTCAGCCGTATTATTCCTGAGACTGACTGTCCGCGGAGCCGTTCCATTGACATCATCGCTGTCATAAAACACAAGAAAGTCCGATTCCAGAGGCAGTGAGATTTTTTTAATAAAACTGCTTTCTCCGCTGCTCTTCAATCTGAGGGAATATTCATTACCCGGATCCAGGGGAATATGAAGGGTTATGCTTTCAGAAGGCAGAAGAACATCGGTATTCAGAAAATTCTCCAGCCCCTTTGTTTTTCCTGCGTCCAGATAGACCCTGAATATGGGCGAGTTTGTATAATTGAATATCTCAAGATCCACAATGTTTCTCGATTCTATCGAATCTTCATTGATCACTTCCGGCATGGAGGGGAAACCCCTGCTTCTGTCGATGGGTGTGGCGCCGTACACGGCATCGGGATCCGTCAGATCTCTGTACTCATCGGGGAACTCTCTGTAGTGCTCGGGCAGGATATAGACGATGCTGTTCTGTTCTATGGCGACATTTTCAATAATATAGCTCTCCTGTGAGATTCCATAGAGATAGAATGTGCAGAAGAGGATCTCATCTTCGCTGTAGATATTGATCGTATGCCGGGCCCCCGGTTCCAGGCCGAGAACCCCGAAATTGTAATAGTAGTTATTACGGGCTTCTCCGTAGTCGATGTAAATTTCCTGAAAAATAGTATCCCCTTTGTTCAGAATTGAAAATTCAAGGGAGTAAAGAGGTGCTGATGCTAGCAGGAAAAAAAATATCCTGCCTCTGGGAGATTTCAGAAAAAATGACACTTTGCAACCTTAATCGAGTGTCCGGCGCAGGGCCGGAAATTCATCTATCAACAAAATCAGCCCGGAGGCCAACTCATTTTCCGTTCTCCCAGTATATGGGCATGGAGATATTCGACTGTCTGCTGTCCGTTGGTGCCGCAGTTGAGTACGATTCTGTATCCATCCGAGTCAAGTCCGAGTTCTGATGCCACCTTCGAAACTGAATTGAAGAAGATGCCGGTCTGTACGACATCATTATTCTGAATCGAGATAAAATCTTTTACTTTGACTTTGGGTACGACCAGTACATGAACAGGCGCCTGGGGGTTGATGTCCCGAAAAGCCAGAACGTGTTCATCCTCGTAAACTTTATCTGCCGGAAGATCCCCTGCAATAATTCTGTCAAAAATCGTGTCTTCCATCAAAGCCTCCGGTTCTCATAGATCATCAAAATAATACCTTGAAACACCGGAGGCGTCCAGTCCTTAAGAACATTTACTCCAGCCGCATTCGGGACATGTCACACAGCCGTCTCTGAAGACAAGTTTTCCGTCGCATTCATCGCATTTATTCTCTCCGGCAATGACCTCTTCACCGTCAATAATATAGCGTTTCAACACTCTGGAGAGTGCTCTTTCGAAGTCTTCGAAGTTGGTATCCTTCTGGAGCTGTTCAATGATGAACTGCAGAGGGGTTCCATGCCTCAAAGCCATGGAGATGAACCTGGCCAGCGAACCGTTGGGAGAATCAAAGGTCTTTGTGAAATCCTTCATGGTTGCTTCCACGGGACCCGATTCGATATGGAGGTCATACCGGCTCTTGCCCGCTTTCGAAACGATTCCTTCCTTGTACTTCCGCAGGTCGATATGGTCTTCAGGATCGTCAATGGCGAATATCTCATAGAGGCTTCCGTTGAGTATCCCCACCAGAATTATATATTTGTTGCCCTTCACCTTGATCTGATGGATTTCGCAGGGAAGATCTACGGGTCTCTGGGGAGCCAGAACTCTTTTGATGGACTGGTTTTCCTTCTTTTCGGAGTACTCCAGAATTCCCTTCATGCTTCCGTCGGGGTTGAAGGTCGTAAACCCCTTCAGTCCCTGTTTGTAGGCATACATGTAGAGATCCTTGTACTCTTCAAAGGTTGTTCCCGGAGGAAGGTTCAGTGTTTTGGAAATACTGTGGTCGATGTACTTCTGAAATACCGCCTGCATGTCGATCGCTTTTTTGGGGTCGATATCGACAGTGGTCACAAAGTATTCGGGAACGGGGCTCTCTTCCTCTTCTCCCTTTACGGTTTCCAGGTAGTGCATCCAGGCATAGTCGTAGACAGTTTCGGATCTGGTTTCGTCATCAACGCCGGTTCTCACGTTCCGGTCGTACTGGAGAGCAAAGATGGGCTCTATTCCGCTGGAACAGTTCTGTCCGACCGAGAGAGAGGTTGTTCCCGTCGGGGCAATGGTATTGAGCTGAATGTTTCTCATACCGTTCTTCTCAATTTTGCTGCGGATCTCTTCGGGCAGTTCCTTAATGAAATTGGCATTGAGGAGTTTCTGATTGTCACAGGCCGGGAAGGCCCCTTTTTCAGCGGCCAGATCGGCACTGGCATTGTAGGACGTATCTCTGAGTGTCCGGGCAATCTCTTCGCCCAGTTCCAGGGATTCTTTGCTGCCGTATTTGATCTTCAGCATGGCGAATATATCACCAAGGGCGGTGAATCCCAGACCGATCCGTCTCCACTGTTTGGAGAAGGTTTCAATCTTTTCAAGGGGGTAATCGGTCATGTCCAGAACATTGTCCAGAAAACGTATTCCGGCGGTCACTGTTTTTTTGAAATCTTCAAAATCAAATTTTGCTTTGTCTGTAAAAGGATCTGTCACAAATTTTGAAAGGTTCACGGCGGAAAGACAGCACAGAGAATAGGGCGGCATGACAAGTTCACCGCAGGGATTAACCCGGTCCATCTTGAAGGCCCAGTAGCCGTTGTTGTATTTTTCTATGAGATCCTGGTTGAATATACCCGGCTCATTGTGGATGAATGAGTTTCTGGAAACAAGATCGTAGAGGTATCTTGCCTTCACAGTCTTGTAAACCTTCCCGTCGAATACAAGATCCCAGTCGCTGTCCTTTTCCACCGCATCGATGAATGCATCCGTAATCTTTACTGAAATATTGAACTGGGTGAGTTCCTTGTTTCTGTCGCCCTGTTTTACTGTGATGAACTCTTCAATGTCGGGATGGGAAAT
>QKJO01000198.1 GCA_003249275.1 Spirochaetaceae bacterium | reverse complement strand
AAATTATCTGAAGTCGGTTTCCAGGGGTGAGATCAACTTCAAGCTTCTGGATATCCCCCTGTCGGATACATTCAATCTCCTTTCGGTTCTTAACATTAAATCGGCTTTTTCCTACCTGGCGCCTAAACCCTGGAACCCCATCCCCATCGATCCGCAGGAAGACGGGTTCTATGCGGACGGAATGTTCATCGCCAGAGGCTGGTATCCCGAGTCGGACGGACAGTCTCTCTGGGACAATACGATGACGATCAAATTTCCCCTGGTTCAGAATATCCTTGCTTTTGACATCTTCCTTGATTCGGTGGGCATCTGGAAGTCCAAGGAACTGCTCCAGGACATGACCATAAGCGATATGAAATTCAGCCTCGGAGCGGGACTGCGCTTTGACAACATCCAGTTCCCCATCGGAATATATCTTGTTAAAAAGTTTCAGTTCAACAATGACGGTACTGTCGACTGGAATCCCGAACCGGACGACGTAGAATTCAAGAACGGAAATCTGGACCTGGTTATTTCCTTCGGAATCGATATTTACTAGAAAATTCCGGAAAGTACCCCAGCGGGGACTTTCCTGGAATGAGGAGATTAATATGAAAAAAATAGTTCTTATCCTGCTGCTTGCGGCAGCCGCCATGCCCTTGTTCGCTGAGACTATAACCAAAGTTGCCGTTCTCGATTATTCCAGAATCCTTTCCGCTTTTTACAAGGATTCCCAGGCCGTCAGAGAGATTGAAGATATGAAGAAGCAGTTTCAGCAGGAGATCGACAGGATTCAGGGAGAAATCCGAATCCTGGAAGAGAGAAAACTGACGGCCGAGAACAGTGGAAACAACTCGAAGGCTCTGGAACTGGACAATCAGATATTCGAAAAGAAGAAATTCATGCAGGATTATATCCGCGTTAAAAACAGTCAGCTGACTGAACTCAACAAGAATCTGAGCCAGAACAATACTCTGGTCAAAGAGATCATTGAAGAGGTGGAGTATGTGGCCGAAAGCGGCGGGTATTCCATCGTTCTGAAAAAATCAGACCCCAATCTGCTCTGGTGGAACTATGAGGTCGATATAACCGAACAGGTGCTGCAGAGACTCATGAGCAAAATGCGCTGATCCGGGATCAATGACAGAAAAAACACCAATGATGCGGCAGTATATGTCCATCAAGGAAAAACACAAAGACGCAGTACTGTTCTTCAGAATGGGAGATTTCTATGAAATGTTCCGTTCTGATGCGGAAGATGTCAGCCGTCTCCTGAATCTGACTCTTACCAAGCGTCACGGCATACCGATGTGCGGAATACCATACCATGCCGCACAGAATTATATCGGAAGACTTCTCAATGCCGGACGGAAAATTGCCATCTGCGAACAGATTTCCCTGCCCAAGAAGGGCATAGCAGAACGGGATGTTGTGGAAATCATTACTCCCGGAACGGTAGTGGACGAATCTTTTCTGGATAAACGTTCCAATAACTATCTGGCAGCCATCGGGATTGTTTCCAGAGTCATGACATTTTCCTATGTCGATCTGTCCACCGGTGAGTTCATGGCCGCATCCTGCGGAACGGAACATCACGAAGAGTTCATCAGAAAGGAGCTCAGCCGGCTCGGTCCGCGGGAAATCCTGATTCAGGAATCTTTGATGGAGAAGTCCTATTTCCGGTCCCTGACGGACAGGAAAAACCTGGTACTCAACAGAATTCCCGACTGGCTTTTCGATATAGAAAGCAGCTACCGCCGTCTGACGGAACAGTTCAAAGTCGCCAACCTCAAGGGGTTCGGATTCCATGCCGGGGATCCTTCCCTGGCTGCAGCCGGAGTCCTGCTGGACTATCTGAAAGATACGGCCCGTCACTACCTTTCCCATCTGGGAGGGCTTCAGAAATATTCGGAAGATCACTTTGTCTCTCTGGATGACGCCACTCAGAAAAACCTGGAACTTGTCCGGAATATGGACGACGGTTCTTCTTCCTTTACTCTCCTCAGTGTACTGGATGAAACCTCCACATCCATGGGGGCGAGAAGGCTCAGGCAGTGGATTCTCAACCCTCTCAGGAGCAAGGCTGCCGTCGATGAAAGGCTCCAGTCAGTGAACAGGCTTTACAGAAATCAGATCCTCCTGTCCGATATCCGGCGGGTTATGGGGCATATCCTCGATATGGAGAGGCTGAGCTCCAGAATCGGCCTGGACAAGGCTCATGCCAAAGACCTTCTTTCACTGAAAAACTCTCTGGAAAAAGTTTTTGAGATAGAGGAGATTCTGGCAGGAGATCCCGGCATGCCGCCCCTCTGTACTCCGGAAATGAAAGAAGCCCTGAGCGCAGTCGCCGATCTTCTGGACCGGTCCATCATGGAAGATCCTTCCATAGTTCTGACCGAAGGGCGGATGATCAGGAAAAAATACAATGACGAACTGGACGAACTGAGAGAGCTGAAAAATAACAGCAAAGCCGTTCTTGACGATTATCTGAAAGGTATCCGTGAAGAAACGGGGATCTCCAATCTCAAGCTCAAATACAACAAGATCATCGGGTATTTTCTGGAGATTTCCAAATCCCAGTCCGAACTCGTCCCCTCCCACTTTATAAGACGTCAGTCCCTGCTGGGAGCGGAACGATATACCACATCCAGACTCTCGGATCTGGAAAGCGGTATCAATTCGGCATCTGAGAAAATAGTGGAGCTTGAAAAATCCCTCTTTCTTGAAATCCGGGAAGGTCTGAAAAAGGAAATCCCCCTGATTCAGGAACTCTGTACCCGTCTGAGCGAGCTGGACTGTTATTCCTCCCTGGCTTATACGGCCACCATCAGGGGATATGTCTGTCCGGTCATGCGGGAGGACCGTTCCCTGCTGATAGAGGGGGGACGGCACCCGGTCGTGGAGGCCCATCTGCCACAGGGAGAGTTTATTCCCAACTCTCTGACAATGCATGAAGGATCATCCACCTTCGCCCTGATCACGGGCCCCAATATGGCGGGTAAGTCCACCTATCTGAGACAGACGGCTCTGATCGTCCTTATGGCCCAGATCGGCTCCTTCGTCCCCGCGGATCATGCTGAAGTCGGCCCCGTTGACCGCATTTTCTGCCGTGTGGGTGCATCTGACAATCTGGCCAGAGGGGAATCCACCTTTCTTGTTGAAATGAATGAGACCGCCCATATTCTCAGAAATGCAGGAGAGAGAAGCCTCATTATTATGGATGAAATCGGCCGGGGAACCAGTACCAATGACGGTTTGTCCATTGCCTGGAGCATTGCCGAGTATCTTCTGGAAGAAATCCGGTCCAAAACTCTTTTTGCAACCCATTATCATGAACTGACAGGCCTTGTTCATGACAGTCTTGTAAATCTGTCTCTGGATGTACAGGAAACCGGCGAGGACATTGTCTTTCTGAAAAAGATAAAACCCGGTCCGGCCAACAACTCCTATGGTATCCATGTTGCCTCTCTGGCCGGCCTTCCTGAAGG
>QKJO01000108.1 GCA_003249275.1 Spirochaetaceae bacterium | reverse complement strand
ATGATCAGGATCTGTTCACCCGTATTCGACAGCGCGGGCCAATCAAAGGGCATTCTTGTTCTCAACTATCTGGCTCAGGATTTTTTGAACGATCTCAAGGATCTTACCCTTCGGCAGCCGGGTACATTTGCTCTGCTGAACGAGGATGGATACTGGATCTTTAACGACAATCCCGATCAGGAGTGGCTTTTCATGTATCCCGGCGGGAAAGATGAGAAAATGGAGATCAGAAATCCGTCCCTCTGGTCCGACATCCAGGCTCATATGAGGGGAGAGTTCTTTATAAATGCAGGAGAACTGTATCTTGTTTTTGAAATCAACCCCCTGAACATTTCTAGCCGGAGCGTTTCTTCCCTTCAATGGTTCCTGCTCAATAGAATCCCGCTGAAAGATATGGGAGTTTACGGTCTGCATCTGCTTCTGAAATCTCTGGGAATCGTAGCTTTGATTGCAATTCTGGGGTTCTATCCGGTCTGGCTGATATTACGGACCAACCTGCAGAGAAATCTCTACCGTACCGAATTGAAGCGTTCGGCACTGTATGATTCTCTGACCAGACTGCCCAACAGGGCCCTGCTGATGAAGAATATGCAGTTTCTGCTGAAAGAGCAGAACCGCTACGGTTTTCACTTCGGTCTTCTTTTCATAGACCTGGACGGATTCAAGGGAGTGAATGATACCTACGGCCATGAGGGCGGGGACATCCTCCTTAAAACCATAGCCGGGAGAATGAAAGGATGCGTCAGAGAGAGCGATATGGTCGCCCGCATGGGGGGAGACGAATTCATCGTGCTCCTTGCCCGCGTGGATGATGCGGAACAGTGCGGGAAGGTCGCCGGGAAACTCCTGGAGGTTATCAGAGAAGATGTTCAACTACAGAACGGGACGGCAAAAGTCGGGGCAAGTATAGGCATCACACTGGCCCGACCTGAGTCGGGTCATGATGCCAACGAACTGATCAAACAGGCTGACAATGCCATGTACCAGGTCAAATCGGCAGGCAAAGGGAGCTATCAGGTCTTCTGACTCTGCCTGAACTACTCCAGTATACGCATGGTTGTAGGAAGCCTCAGTACTCTGCGGGGAGCTTTGGAGCCATGTATCCTCTTAATCAGAAGCTCGGCGGCGGCCCTTCCGAGCTCCTCCATGGGCTGGGCGACAATGATGCTTGTGTAGGGGAAGAAGGCCGCCAGGGGAAGGTCGTCGAAGGACAGGATATGCAGTCCCTTGTGATCCGATTCCAGAAGATACCGGGCCGCTCCCAGGTGCATGAAGTAGTTGGATATAAAAATGTGATCCGGCGGTTCGGGAAGCTCCATCAGCGATTTCATCAGTTCGTATCCGCTCTTTTCATGATAGTCGCCAAAGAGTATAAGCCTTTCCTCCCGGGGAATATGGGCCTCGTCCAGTGCTCTGACATACCCTTCATAACGTTCTCTGGCCGAGGTGAGAGACTGGTCTCCTCCGATGAATCCGATTCGGACAGCCCCCCTGCGGAGAGAGTATTTTACGGCGTCATAGCTGCCACGCAGGTTGTCTGATAAAACAGCATCAGATTCGAAACCCTCCACCAGTCGGTCGACCAGCACCACGGGAGTTTCTTCCATAATATGAAAATGCTCCCCCCGGCTGCTGCCGGGTATGATGATGACCCCGTCCACATTCTTCTCTCTGAGCAGTCTGAGGCGGTCCTCTTCCTCTTCCCGGCTCTCCCGGGAACTGCAGAGGATGACTGTGAATCCTTCCTTCTTCAGACTCTCCTCTATGCCGGTGACGATGCTCATGAAAAAGTCATTTTTGAATTCGGGTGCGACGATTCCTATGGAGTGAGTTCTGTTGGTTTTGAGGCTTCTGGCAACCTGATTCATCCGGTAGCCCAGTTCTTCCACCGCCTGAAGAACCCGGGCAGCCGTATCCGGACGGACTTTAGGATCGCCGTTGAGTACACGCGACACTGTGGCGGTTGATACTCCCGCCCGTAGGGCTACCTCCCTGACGGTTACGGGTGACTGTTTATCGGACATGTCTCGTTCTTCTCTCCTGTTTAAAACGGGGATTCAGGGACCCGTTGCACACAACCGCTCCCGCCGGTGAGATTGCCGGTATCCTCCTGTCCAGGGATTTCAAAAAAACAGCTTGCCATTTCCCGAAGTCCATGCAAAAATGTAATCGATTACATAAGGATCTGTAAAGCAGAATTTTCAATAATAGAGAAAATCCGAACCGGCCGGACAGGCTCAGGCACCGGAAGATCATGACAGGAGAAGTATATGGATATCAAAATGACAACCCCCGTCAACAGACTGAGGGGTTCCATGCCCAAAGTGGGCATCAGACCGACAATCGACGGCAGAGAGCGGGGCGTCCGCGAGTCTCTGGAAGTCCAGACAATGAACATGGCCAAAGCTGCCGCCAAACTGATTGAAGAGAATCTTCGTCACCCCAACGGGCTTCCCGTAGAGTGCGTTATCGCCGATTCCACAATCGGCGGAGTGGCTGAAGCAGCCGACTGTGCCGACAAATTCGCCAGAGAGGGTGTAGGAGTTTCTCTGACAGTTACACCCTGCTGGTGCTATGGTACGGAAGTTATGGACACAGACCCCCTGATGCCCAAAGCCGTATGGGGATTCAACGGAACCGAGCGCCCCGGTGCGGTTTACCTGGCTGCGGCCCTGGCCGGATACACACAGAAGGGGCTTCCCGCCTTTGGTATCTACGGACGGGACGTACAGGACTCCAGCGATACAAGCATTCCCGCCGATGTGAGCGAAAAAATCCTCCGATTCACCAAAGCCGCTCTGGCTGTTGCGACCATGAAGGGAAAATCCTACCTCTCCCTGGGCGGTATGTCCATGGGTATTGCCGGTTCTCTCGTCAACCAGGACTTCCTCCTGGATTACCTTGGTATGAGAACAGAAGTCGTCGACATGAGTGAAGTGGCCCGCCGTGTGGAAGAGAATATCTTTGATCCTGAAGAGTTCAAAATCGCCCTCAAATGGGTCAAAGAGAACTGTAAAGAGCAGGAAGACACGGTTAACGCCCCCGAATACCGCCGCAGTGCCGAACAGAGAGCTGCCGACTGGGAGTATGTTGTCAAAATGGTCCTCATCGGAAGAGACCTGATGATCGGCAACCCCAAACTGAAGGAACTCGGGTTCGGTGAAGAATCCAGAGGCCGCAATGCCATCTGCGGAGGATTCCAGGGACAGCGATCCTGGACCGACCACTATCCCAACGGCGACTTTCTCGAAACCATCCTCAACACCTCCTTTGACTGGAACGGCATCCGGGAAGCCTTTGTATTCGCCACCGAGAATGACTACCTGAACGGCATCTCCATGCTCTTCGGACACCTTCTGACCAATACCGCTCAGATCTTCAGCGATGTAAGAACCTTCTGGAGTCCACAGGCCATCGAAAGAGTGACCGGCTGGAAGCCCGAAGGACTGGCCAAAGACGGTTTTATCCACCTCATCAACTC
>QKJO01000133.1 GCA_003249275.1 Spirochaetaceae bacterium | reverse complement strand
CCATCACCGTGAAGCTCTGATCATTGCAGAAGCCGGTGACAAAGGTTCCATAACCATCGCCACGAATATGGCCGGACGCGGTACGGATATCAAGCTGGGTGGAAACCCGGAATTCAGAGCCAGACGGGCCGCCGGCAGTGAAGCGACGGAAGAAGAGATTGCCCGGCAGATTAAAAAAGAGTACGAGAACTGGCGGGAACAGAACGAAGAGGTAAAAAAGCTCGGCGGACTGTATGTCATCGGTTCGGAAAGACATGAATCCAGACGAATCGACAACCAGCTTCGCGGTCGTTCCGGCCGCCAGGGCGACCCCGGTTACTCCCAGTTCTACATCTCCCTGGACGATGTACTTATGAGACTCTTCGGTGGAGAGAACTTCAAACGGACAATGACCAAACTGGGAATGGAAGGAGACGAGCCTCTTCAGCACTCCCTTCTCAACCGCTCTCTGGAGAAAGCCCAGAAACGGGTGGAAGACCGGAACTATGAAATCAGAAAACACCTTTTGGACTATGATGATGTTCTCAGTATGCAGAGAAACTCTATCTACGGTCAGAGGGATGAACTGCTGTCCACTGACGATCTATCCGTTAAAATCCTTGAAACAGGGCAGGAAATTGTCACCATCCTTCTGGATGATTACAAGAACGACTGCAAACAGGATGAGACGGAGGCTCTGGCAAGGCTGCTGATGCGTCTGAAAGAGAATTTCAACTACTCTCCCGACGACAATCTGGACTGGTCATCTGTCAAACCGGGAGAGCTTCAGACGATTCTGTTCGATTTTCTCAAAAAGGATCTGGAAGACAAGAAGGAACTGGTGGGAAGCGGTCAGTTCAATCAGTTTATCCGTTATGAGTACCTGAGAAATCTGGACAACCGCTGGCAGGAACATCTTGAAAATCTGGACTCTCTGAGGGAAGCTGTCTATCTTCGGTCCTATGCCCAGAAGAATCCTCTGGTGGAATACAAGAACGAAGGCTTTGAAATCTTCGATCAGATGATGGATGACATCAGAATCACTCTGGCCAGAAAGATCTTCAAGGTTATCGTCAGAAATGCCCCCGAGCGCTCCTACACCGGCGGCAGCAGGATACCCATGAAGGCATCCCACAATGCATTGAACGGTTTTGCTCCCGGCAAGTCGGAGGAGAGAGCCGAGGCGAATGCCCAGAAGATGCAGGTAAGACGGACGGAACCGAAGGTGGGCAGGAATGATCCATGTCCATGCGGCAGCGGGAAAAAGTATAAGAACTGCCACGGTTGAAGTGATTCTTTCCAGTCGGTAGAGCCGCATGGATAGACGTCTACGAAGGTGCTAAAAAGCACCTTCGTGATCCTGTCATTCAGGCCCAAGGGCATGCGGGGTAAAAAAAAAGCCGCGTCCCCGGGGACTGCGGCTTTTTTTATCCGTGATAAAAAATTCAGCTCTCAGGTTTGTCCTGGAGAGCTTCTAGTGTTTCCACTGGAATTGTCTGATTGTTGTATGTCGCAAACGCTCTTATCAGGTTAAAAAGAGCCATAAGGGCTATGATGAAGAAAACCAGTTTTCTCATTTGTAAGAACCTCCTGAAAGCGGAAAACCTGTGGATAAGGTGTTAAATACTATTCCCCATACTAATGCAGATAATCCATAGGATCAACACTTTTCTTTCCTTTAAATAATGAAAAATGGAGATGGGCCGACGGCGCATATCCAGTTTTCCCGACTAAACCTATAACTACTCCCTGCAAGACTTTATCATTTCTGCTTACAGAGATTTCACTGAGATGGGCATAAAGACTTTTATATCCGTTTCTGTGATCCAGAACAACGAAATTTCCGTATGAGTTATTGAAGCCGGCCGAGATAACGGTTCCGCCGAAGGCGGCCTGTACCGGATCACCCAGTTCTCCCTTGATATCAATGCCGTTATGGTTGGATTCTATCTGGGTCAGCGGATCACGATACTCTCCGTAGGGTCTCTCGATTCTGCCTTTCAGAGGGAAGATATACAACTGTCCTGTCCTGTTCCGCAATTCCTCTTCTTCTAAAGAGACATCGGGTAGAAAGACCTCCTGTCCCGGACGGAGCGTCAGGGATTCACTGACGATGGGGATGAAGGGATTAAATTTGAGAAAAGTTTCCCTGTCCAGACCGAATTTTTCCAGCAGAGATGTAAAACTGTCCCCTTTTTCCACGGTATAGAGAATTCCGTCCACCTCGGGCAGCTGGACGATGTCGCCTGCTTTGACATGACGTATGCTCTCTATCTTGTTCAGGCTGAGAATGGAACTGATGGTTATGCCGTATCTCTGACTGAGTGAAGAAATCCTGTCAGTTTCTGAGACTCTGTAGGGACGCATGGGAATCTCCCATAGTTCCGTTCTTTCCGCTTCCGATGGCGAGGGCAGGAAAACGGACGTTTCCGCCTTGAGGGTTCGAATGTCCACTTCATTCAGGGCGGTTTCTCCCGGCAGCGTGAGATTCCTGAAACTTCCGTGATAATACCGTTGTTTATAGGGTAGTTCTGTTCCCAGAATCAAAAGGAACAGTGAGAGGGCGAGGAGAAATCCGGTCATAAAGGGACTGATCACTGAAAACAGGGATGTGTCCTCCTTACCGAACCATGACAGACTTCTGTATGTGTCATCCGGGAGAGAGTTTTTTCTACTTTTTCTTCTGGGCAGGGATCCCTCAAGGTCCTGTCTGTTTGTTGGGACGATCATATTTCTCTACTCGAATATATCGACAAAAGATGAGGGGTATATTAATATAAGTTGACATATGATTCACAAAACAATTGTTCATTACGGAGGAGTATTCGCAGCTGTGGCTGCCGCCGCAGTTTTATGGTTCTCCTGCTTTGATATCCTTCAGGTTCAGGAGATATCCATGGAACCGGGGATACATAACGGCCAGACGATTCTTGTGAGTAAAATTGCCTACCGGAATTTATGGCCCTGGAAAGCAGGTCCTTCTTCCGGAGATGTTGTCGTGTTCAATAATCCCTATGATCACAGGCTGGTAGTCAAAAGATGCCGGCTGCTGCCTGGTGACTCGATTGAAGTGGACGATACAGGCTGGCTGCTGGTGGGTGATCAGCGGTATTTCCTGACAGAGAGACAGAAAGAGCTGCTGTCGGGCTTTAAGACCGTTCCTGAGGACACCGTGCTTGTGCTGGGAGACAATTCATTCCACTCTGTGGATTCCAGGGACTACGGTTTTATATCAATCGAGACGATCAGGGGCAAAGTGATAAACATCTTCGGAGGACCGAACTACAGGTGAATACCGGGAACAGACGCTTCCGAATTTTTCTCATAATACTTTTTTCTTTCACACTCCTTATTGTTGTTCAATATGCAAGGATCATGCTCTTTTCGTCTTCGGGGAGTCCGCTGGATACACCCGTATTTCCCGAACTTCAAAGGGGCGCCATTTACGACAGAAACGGTAAACTCATGGCGATTCAGACCAGACTGGATTCTGTCACCGGCTGGATTCCCGAGTTCAAAGATCCCGGGCATACGGCGGATCTTCTGGCGGATGTGCTTTCCATAGACAGAGATTCACTGCTTGAAAGATTCAGAGACCCCTCCCGTCAGGGTTTTCAGTATATTAAGCGGCAGATCTCACCGACGGAGTCAAAACTTGTCAATGAACTGATTCAGGCCGGATCCCTGCCCGGTGTCAGGCTTGAACCTGATAAGGGAAGAAATTATCCTGAGAAAAATCTGGCCTCCCACGTTATCGGATATGTAGGTACTGATAATACGGGGCTGGACGGGATCGAATACACATTCAATCAGATTCTGGCTCCTCCGGAAATTACGACCAGCGATGACCGGATTCTCTACGGGAATGATGTCTATCTGACAATCGACCTGAATACTCAGTATATTACTGAACAGGTCGCCCGCAGAGCGATGGAAGAGAATAAACCTGAAGGTTTGATGATTCTTGTGATGGGGGCTAAAACCGGTGAATTCTACAGTTTTGTCTCCCTCCCCTCCTTTGATCCCAATACCTTCTCAAAGTTCAACAGCATTCAGAGAAACAATCTCCCCGTAACCCTCACCTATGAACCCGGTTCGGTAATGAAGATATTCTCCATTGCCAGCTTCATGCAGCTGGGCGGTATCAGGCCGGAGGACAGCTTCGACACCAGGGGCGGCTACAACCCTGAGATCTTTCAAAAATATAACATTCCCCCCATCACCGACCTGGGAAACTACGGCGTTCTCGATACAACGGGTATCCTTATCCATTCAAGCAACGTGGGAACCGCCTTCGCATCCGATACGGTGGATCAGGAAAACTACTATAATATGCTTAAGAATTTCGGCTTCGGCAGTAAAACGGGAATCCCCCTGCCGGGAGAATCCAACGGAATTCTCAATCAGCCCTCCAAGTGGTCCGTCCGTTCCAAACCGACGATCGCCATTGGTCAGGAAATCGGTGTTTCGGCCATGCAGATGATTTCAGCAGCCACTGTTTTTACGAACGGCGGTGTTCTGCTCAAACCAAGGATCGTCAAAAAGGTCGTTTCTCCTTCAGGAGAGATTGTCAAGGAGTACGAAAGAGAACCTGTACGGGAGGTTGTTTCTCCCGAGGTGGCTGAAAGCATCCTCCTTATGATGGAACAGGTTGTCTCATCTCCGGAAGGGACCGTCAGAAGGGCCCAGGTGCCGGGGCTCCGGATATCGGGAAAATCGGGAACTGCCCAGAGGATCGATCCTGAAACAGGGACCTATTCGGATACGGATTTCATGTCTTCCGTACTGGCGATTTTCCCCACCGAAGATCCCGAATTGATCATCTATATCATACTTCAGCTCCCCAGGGGACAGAGCATCTACGGAGGAAGAATCGTATCTCCTTTAATAAAGGAACTGGCAGAGTCTCTCGCTCCCTATTACGGCATTCCCATAGAAGGAAACAAGGTTCTTGAACATGACGGCCGGGTACGGATCAATCCTCCTAAAAAGGTCACAGTGGGAACTGAGCTGCCCGATTTTACCGGATTTTCAAAGAGAGAGGTCATGACGGCCATAGGCGGCAGCGATATCGCCGTCAATATGAAGGGAGAGGGCTGGGTCGTATTTCAGTTCCCGCCTCCGGGTGAGATCATAGACGAAAATACAACCATGTTTCTGGAATTCAAGTGAACTACTACAGTCAGAACAGAGCTATTCTTGAACAGAGATTCCCGGGTATTGAAAAGAAACTGGACAGGTCTCCCGAAAAAGAGACACAAACGGTTCAGACTTCCGACGGCATGGTCAGTATGAAATACGGCGGAACCTGGATTCATTCATCCAGGGCACCCCGTCTGGAAGCACAGAGACTGGTGGAAACCAGCATCCCGGGAAAATGTCCCTTCTGTCTTATCTACGGCTTCGGCCTGGCCTATCATCTGGAAGAATTTCAGAAGAACCATCCCGCGACCCCTTATGCCGTTGTGGAACCGGATACGGCCCTATTCAATTATGCCCTGGGGCTGAGAGATTACAGTGGCATCTTTCTGGATCCCCGATTCTCACTGGCTCTGGGAGCATCACCGGAAGCCATGCCGGCCCTCCTTGAAAACCAGCCTCACCGGAATATCCAGGTATTCATGCTCCGTTCAGTCGTGTCCTTGAACAGAGAGTATTTTGCCGGCTGTGACAGGGTGGTCCAGGAATTTCTGGCCAGAAAAGAGATCAACGTCAATACTCTTAACAAATTCAGCCGTCTGTGGGTCAGCAATATCTGCCGGAACCTGCCGCTCACGGCCAGATATCCGGGTGTCAGCACACTGAACAACTCTTTTACAGGCTTTCCTGCCCTGCTGCTGGCTGCCGGACCGACTCTGGAAGAAGTTCTTCCCCTGCTCAAGGATCTGCGGCGCAGAATGGTAGTCGTATGCGTGGATACAGCACTCAAAGCCTGCCTGTCCGTGGGTGTGGAACCTGATTTTCTGATCCTGACGGATCCTCAGTACTGGAATTCCCGGCATCTGGACAGATGCAGGACATCCCGGTCTATCCTGATCAGCGATGTATCGACCTATCCTTCCGTTCTGAGTGATTTCAAGGGCGCTGCCTTTTTCTGCTCCACTCCTTTTCCTTTAGGTCAGTATTTTGAATCACGGTCGGGGATCAAGGGAAAACTGAAATCGGGAGGATCGGTTGCCACGGCCGCCTGGGATTTCATTCGCTGCTGCGGTATGACGGAGATCTACTGCGCCGGGTTGGATCTGTCGTTTCCAGACGGAGAGACTCATTACAGGGGCAGTACATTCGAAGAAAGGGTCCACGGGAACAGTCTGAGACTCTCGCCCGTTGAAACCCCGTCCTGGCTGTCACTGATGGGCGGAAATCCCTACAAGGCCGAAAACGAAATGGGTGATGACGTTCTGACTGATCAGAGGATGAAAATCTACATCCGCTGGTTCGAAGAGCAGATGAAGACATTTCCCCACATCCGCACTAGCAGACTCTCCCGCCGGGGGGTTGCCATTCAGGGAATGGATTGCTCTGATCCCGACACACTGCAGGCATTTCCCGAGATAAGGGAAAAGATTGATGCAAAGCTTGATGAGCTGAAGAAGATCCCCTCCGGCACAAGCCCTGAATCGCTGAATCTGGCCTTATCGTCACTCCTGGAAGAACTGGATGACCTCATACGCCTGACCGGAGAGGGCATGAATATCTCCGCAAAACTGAAATCGGGGTCTTCCGGTCCCGATCTTCTGAACAGGCTGAATTCCATAGACCGGGCCATCCTGAACAGAGAGAGCCGTGAGATGGCCGGTTTCATACTGGCGCCGGTTCTGGAGGACCAGTTTCATGATTCCGGCGAAGTGCTATCGGAAAGCGAGATCATTGAAAATTCGCTGAGGCTTTACACAAAACTCAATCAGAGTCTGTCATTTCACAGATCGATGATCAGCCGGATCAGAATCTGAGCCATTGTTTTCCATATTCCTGAATTGATCACGACGGATTTCCCGTTAAGGATTCATGTCCCGGATTTTACGGAGTCTCACGATCCTTACATCCCTGCTGCTGGTCTCCTGCAACGTTTCTCCGGGACAGGAGGAGTACAGGCGGTTCTCCGAGGCTGTCCGGCTCTACTACTGCGGTAAGGAAGAGTCGGCACTGAAGATTTTTGAAGAGTTAAACAGCCGCTTTCCCGGTTTCACGGAGAATACGGTCATGTACGCCCGGGTCCTCAACCAGACGGGAAAAAGCAGAGAAGCCCTCCTGCTCTGGGAGGAGCTTGTCCGGAAAGATTATGCGGATCTGGATGTATTGAAACGGCTTAGCGCCGCTTATCTTGAACTGGGGAGAGTTGAGGAAGCCTCCTCTCTTCTCAAAGAAGGTCTTGCTCTCTCCTCGGAAGATCCTTTCCTGCTCTATCTCGCGGCACGGGCGGAAATCGCATCGGGAAATGCGGAAAGAGCGATCACCCTCCTCCTCACGGCGATGAGTCAGATGGAAAAACAGATCCTGATTCCCCTTGAACTGGCAAGGATATACAGTTCATATGGAATGGAAAACGAGTCAGCAGAGCTCATCCGCCGTTTTTCCGGATATCTGCCCGGCGATCACCCTCTGACGGCGGCTGTAAAGGCTCTGTCCGAGTCAGCGGGAAAGGAATAAAAAACCCGCCGGATCAGGGCGGGTCTTTGTATCTTGAATTGCTGTGAATCAGATTATGATAAAACGGAAGAACCGCTTCTTACCGGCCTTCAGGATGATCTCTGTTTCATCTCCGTCGGGTAGGGCAAAAGAACTGCCGATCACGGCATCCACATCACTGATTTTATCTCCGTTGACGGCGGCTCCTCCCTGACTGATCAGGCGTCTGGCGTCGCTCTTTGAGCTGCACAGTCCGGAAAGGACATAGAGATCCATAATGTTGATCCCTGCTTCCAGTTCGGAAGCTTTCAGGTCTGCCGAAGGCATGCCGGACTTGTCCTGCGTCCCCCCTTCAGTGAAAGCAGCCAGTGCCGCCTCCCTTGCCTTGTCCGCCTCTTCCTGGCCGTGAATGATCTTTGTCTGCTCATAAGCCAGGATCTCTTTTGCCTTGTTGATCTCCTGATCCTTCAGGGCTCCGAGTTTTTTACACTCCTCCACGGGAAGGAAGGTGTACATGAGAAGGAACTTTTCCACATCCGCATCGGCCACATTCCGCCAGTACTGGTAGAAGTCGTAGACGCTGGTCATGGAAGGATCAAGAAAGACGGCGCCTTTTTCGGTCTTGCCCATCTTCTTGCCGTCGCTTCTGGTGACCAGCGGAAAAGTCAGACCCATGGCCTCCCCGCCTTCCACACGGCGGATCAGCTCCATTCCGGCCACGATATTGCCCCACTGATCGTCTCCGCCGATCTGAAGGATACAGTTCTCCCGTCTGAAGAGCTCGAGAAAGTCGTAGGACTGGAGGAGCTGGTAGTTGAATTCAATAAAAGAGAGACCCTTTTCAAGCCTCAGCTTGTAGGCTTCAAAGGTCAGCATCCGGTTGACCGAGAAATGCCGTCCTATGTCGCGGAGGAATTCAATGTAGTTCAGAGGGGCCAGCCAGTCGGCATTATCCGCCAGTTTGGCGCCTCCCTCTTCAAAGCTTATAAACCGCGAGATCTGAGCCTTGAGCTTCTCGGCATTCTGCTTGATCTCTTCAACGGTCTGCATCTTTCGCATATCGCTCTTGCCCGATGGATCGCCGATACGGGCCGTACCGCCTCCCACCAGGATAATGGGGAGATGTCCGGCCTGCTGTAGATGGTGCATGGCAAACAGAGGCACCATGTGTCCGATATGCATGGAGGGACCGGTTGGGTCTACACCCACATAGATGCGGACAGGACCTTCATCCAGTTTTTTATTGAGAAGTTCTTCATCGGTACACTGCTTGAAGAATCCTCGTTCCTTGAGTGTTGCAAGTGCTGCATTCATCCGTATCATACCCTCTTGTACTTTTTGATTTCTTCCTTGAGCCTGGCGGCAAGACCCGCTCTGGGTACTCTGATCTGCTCCATGGAATCACGGAAACGAACCGTAACGTCGTTGTTTTCCTTGCTGTCGTAATCCACGGTGATGCAGAAGGGTGTTCCGATCTCATCCTGACGGCGGTAACGGCGTCCGATGGCGCCCGACTGGTCAAAGAAGGTGTTGAAGTCCTCGGAGAGTTCCTTCTGGATATCCTTTGCCAGTTCGGAGAGGCCGTCTTTTTTCACAAGAGGAAGGACAGCCGCCTTTACGGGAGCCACATTGGGATGCAGATGAAGGACGGTTCTCACATCGGGATTTCCGTCCTTGTCTTCACCGATGGTCTCTTCATGATAGGCATCCATCAGACAGACCAGAACGCTCCGTGTCAGACCGGCAGAGGTTTCGATGACATAGGGAATGTACCGTTCGTTGGTTACGGGATCCATATAGTTGATCTCTTTACCGCAGTATTCGCTGTGACGGCCCAGGTCGAAATCGGTTCTGTTGTGGATTCCTTCCTGCTCTTCCCAGCCGAAGGGATACTGATATTCCACATCGTAGGCATCCTTGGCATAGTGAGCCAGTTCGCCGGGACCGTGCTGATGAAAATGCAGATTCTCGGGCAGGATACCAAGCTGATCGGTGTAGTATTTCATTCTCTGCTCTTTCCAGTAGGCGAACCACTCATCATCGGTGCCGGGTTTGACAAAGAACTGCATCTCCATCTGTTCAAATTCACAGGTTCTGAAGATAAAGTTTTTGGTGGTGATTTCATTTCTGAAGGCTTTTCCCACCTGGGCGATACCGAAGGGAATCTGAACACGGCTCGTATCAACAACATTTTTGAAGTTGACGAAAATACCCTGGGCGGTTTCGGGTCTGAGGTAAACGACGGAGCCGCTGTCGGCTACGGGTCCCAGATGGGTGGTGAACATGAGGTTGAACTGTCTGGGTTCGGTCAGTTCGCCGCCGCATTCGGGACAGGTCTTGCTGGCAATGACTTCGGGAGCCAGCTTGTCTTCCCGGAATCTGGTCTTGCACTGTTTGCAGTCCACAAGAGGATCGGAAAAGTTTTCAACATGACCTGAGGCTTCCCAGGTTCGGGGATGCATCATGATGGCGGCATCCAGACCGACGATGTTGTCCTGAAGACGGGTCATTTCGCGCCACCAGATTTCCTGGATATTCTTCTTCAGCTCAACACCCAGAGGACCGTAATCCCAGGTGGCAGAGAGTCCGCCGTAGATTTCACTGGAGGGATAAACAAAACCTCTCCTCTTGGCTAGGGAGACGATTTTCTCCATGGACGCGCCGAATTTGTTGCTGATCTGATTTGCTTTCTTTTCCTTGGCCATGATTTATTCCTTTCTTGTAGTTGCCGCCGGCGGCTGAAAGTCCCCGCGGTGTGATCATCGGCCCCGACAGGCGGGACCGGTTATTTTCATCAAGACTGCAGGGTCTTGCTTATCTGTTCCTTGAGATTTCCAATCCTCTGAACCGCCTTTTCCACTCCCAGCAGTCCGATGGACTCGAACAGTGGCGGAGAAATGCTGGTTCCCGTCACGGCAACCCGGACAGGCTGCATCATCTGCCCCATCTTCAGCCCCATCTCCTGAGATCTGTTGTAGAAGGCCTGCTCATTTTCCTCCTGGGTTCTGGAACTGAAATCAGCCAGAATGTCCACGGCGGCATCCAGGATGGGAGGAATCTGATCCAGCTCCATCTTCTTGGGAACCGCATCTTCAACAACATAGGAATCGATCTCCTTGAAGAGGAAGCGGATCATTTCGGACACTTCAGTTGTGAATTTCAGTCTTTCCTGAACCAGAGGCATGGCTCCGTCCAGGACTGCCTTTTCTTCGGCTGTCACCGGGTCCGAAACAAGCCCGTCCTTCTGGAGGATGGGAAGGAGCAGCTCCATCAGTGACTCGGGGGTTCTTTTTCTGATGTACTGACCGTTGAACCACTCCAGCTTTTTATAATCAAAAACCGAAGGTGCCTTGTTGATCCTCTCCATAGTAAAGAGTTTTTCAAGGTCTTCCTTTTCAAAGAACTCTCTGGAATCGTCATAGGACCATCCCAGCAGGGTAATATAGTTGATGATGGCTTCTGGCAGATAACCGTTCCGTCTGAAATCGACAAGGGACGTCGCCCCGTGGCGCTTGGAAAGTTTGGAACCGTCTTTTCCCATAACCAGTGGCAGATGGCAGTACTTGGGAGGAGTCCATCCGAAGGCCTCATACAGAATGACATGGAGGGGGCCGGAAGGAATCCACTCCTGAGCTCTCATGATATGGGTAACCTTCATAAGATGATCATCGATCACATTGGCCAGGTGGTAGGTCGGAAAACCGTCGGTCTTGACGATGACGGGATCCGGATTGACATCGCTGTTCTTCCTGGTGATATCGCCCATGACCTCGTCATGAAAGGTGGTTTTCCCATCCAGAGGAACCTTCAGTCTTATAACGCAGGACTCGCCCGCATCCTTCCGTCTCTGTGCCTCAGCAGGATCAATATCCCGGCAGTGACGGTCATAACCCTGGATTGAGGATTTATTCTTCACCTGCTCGGCCCGGACTTCCTCCAGTCTTTCTGCAGAACAGAAGCAGTAGTAAGCCTTGCCTTTTTCAAGCAGTTCTTTTGCATACTTCTGATAGATATCAAACCGTTCCGACTGCTGATAGGGGCCGTATTCGCCCTTGCCGGGGCCTTCATCCCAGGGGATACCCAGCCAGTTTAAAGTATTGAAAAGATCCTGCAGCGATTCATCATTATAGCGTTCACGGTCCGTATCCTCTATTCTGAGGATAAAGGTACCGCCGTTGGCTTTTGCAAAAAAATAATTGAACAGCGCCGTCCTGACTCCGCCGATGTGCTGTAAACCGGTGGGTGACGGTGCATAACGAACACGCACTGACATGTCTGATTCCTTAACCTGAAGTTTCAATGATTATACCCTTCGGCCCTGAGCGAGTAAACTCCCCCCTTGGGCCTAAATGAACAGATCACCAAAGATGCGCGTCATCCCTGACAATCCGCACAGTCTTTCACCTTTTCATCTGATAAACTGAACACCGGCAGAATAAAAAAGACCTGCTCAGATGAACAGGTCCTGTCGGCAAAGATGATAGTCTTTCAGCGCTTGACGCTGGGAGCCGGATTCTGGCTTAGAAGACTGTCCACTTCACTCTGCATGGATTTTGATTTTTCAATGGCTGAATCCATTCCTGTCCCCTCATTGCGGGAATAGTCAATGCTGGCATTCAGATGATCAATCCTTGTATTGTTTCTTTTTGTCTGCAGAATGTTTCTGTTGATGTAGCGGTTGTTCTTCTCAACCAGGGAGTTGTGAATTTCAATCTGCTCGTCCAGTTCGTCAGTTTTCTTTTCAAGAGCATATCTCTGAGCTCTGTTGCTGCTGATCTGTGAGTTAAGTTTGGCTTTCATCTCTGCATCGTTGACTGTCTGCATGATGCTGTACAGATCACCAGCCTGTGTGCTGATCTTGCCCTGGGCCACAAAAATGTCTCGCTTCAGGGCTTCCATGGCATCGATTTCATTTCTGAGTGTGGCGTTCTGGGATTCATATTCACTGTTTTCTGCAGCGATCTCCTGATTCTGACGGGTCAGCTCATCGATTTCCTGCTGGGCTGTGGGAATGTCGACAGCCACGGGTGTTCTCTGGGCAAACAGAAGAGATGTCAGAAACATGAGAGGGATAAGAAACACTGCGGTTTTTCGCATTTCAATTCTCCTGAAATATCGTTTTTATATAAGATTACGATGGACGAGTATATCGATTTCAGCCCCTCCTTACAAGAGAAGGGGCATTGATTTTACTGCTGTTTATAGGTTTCAAAAAAAGATTTCAGCCTGGACGCTACAACTGTCAGAACTTCCATATCCGGCAGGAAGACCATTCTGAAATGATCGGGCGATTTCCAGTTGAAACCGGTCCCCTGAACAAGAAGGGTTCTTGTCTCTGTCAGAATATCATAGATGAGTTTCTGATCGTTGCGGATATTGAATTTTCCTGCATCC
>QKJO01000059.1 GCA_003249275.1 Spirochaetaceae bacterium | reverse complement strand
TTTCAAATCCCTAGAACTCGTAAACCTGCAATTCAGGAAAAATAATATCCTGAACCTTACCCTGACTGAGTACCCTGTTCACAAGATCCTTCAGTTCGGTCTTAATAATATGCTCACGTTCGGGAGCCAGTTCGGCTGCCGTTTTCTGGCTGAAATAATTTCTGATGATATCGGTCAGCTGGGCTGTCCGGGCCACCAGTTCCGTCTGAACCTGACTGTCTCCCGCCCTGTATCCGATGTCCACCTTGACGATGACCGAGTGGGGAGACTGGTCCCTGGTCACACCTCTGATCTGGGGAATCAGGGTATAGTAGGTGTAGGGTTCGGGAATGGTCTCATAAGCCTGGGAGACTTCGGCAAAGCTTCTGTTCACACTGCCCTTGTCCAGAACTCTGAAGGTGATAACGCTAATGGTTATCGTCAAAAGAATTGCGATTATACCGGATACGACATACACCAGAAACCTGGCGATCTTGTCCGATATGAAACGCTTTTTCTTTGACTCACCCATCTCATCTGATGAACCGCCGTCGAGTGCATTTCCTAATTCTATATCATCATCAGCCATATACTCACCTACATCCTGTTAAACAGATAAATTTTATCAGATATAAGTGTTTTATGCAAACACTTCCTCATTTCTGAACAATCCCTCACTCATGGGCCTCCGCCAGTACGATAACATCAACTCTGCGGTTATACGCCCGTCCTTCGGGGGTATCATCGGGGACCAGGGGCACCGTGTCCGACATGCCGGCAATCTGGAACTGGGCTTCGTCCACACCCAGATCCACCAGATAGTGAAGAACATTGGCCGAACGGGCCGCCGAAAGCTCCCAGTTGCTGGGCCAGGGACCGTCGGGGTCCGTGGGACTGGCATCCGTATGCCCTTCGATTCTGAACTTTCTTTCCGACAGTTCATCCGAAGAGAGAAGGCCGGAGAGCTTCTGCAGAATTTCCCTGGTGCTCTCGATATCCACATCCGCACTGGCGGGCCTGAAAAAGGCATCCGAAGCCAGAGTGATCACAAGACCCCTTTCATCTTCGGTGATTCTGACCTGCTTGCTTTTAATCTCCGGCTTGAACATGGAAACCGCCGTCTGCCTGGCCTTGTCCAGGCCTCTGGCTCTCTTGGTGGAAGGCATGGCCATGATGTTGTTTCCCAGTTCCGCAAGTTCGCCCACATCCAGGGTGTTGCCGCCCTGCAGGGGACCCAGACCATTAAAGGAAACCATAATAAGCTCCATACGGGCGCCTTCTATGGTTTCCGGATTCATCAGAATAACAAAGAAACAGAGAAGAAGGGTAACCATGTCGCCGTAGGTGGTCATCCATTCGGCGGCTCCCTCTTCACATTTAGGACACTTTTTGTTTTCTTCATCAGCCATGACGGAACATCCTATTCACCTGCCCCGCCCTTCTGGGGACGCTCTGCCGGCGGCAGATAGGTATAAAGTTTATCTTCCAGAATTCTGGGGTTGTCTCCCGACTGTATGGAGAGGATTCCCTGAACCATGATCTCCTTGACCAGCATCTCGTCCTTGTTTCTGTCCTCCAGCTTTATCTGAATGGGCATGAGCACAAGGTTGGCGAACACGGAACCGTAGAGGGTGGTGATCAGAGCAACCGCCATGTTGGGACCGATGGACGCCGTATCCTCCAGGTTGGCCATCATACCGATGAGACCCAGAAGGGTTCCGATCATCCCGAAGGCGGGAGCGATCTTGGCCCAGTTGCCGAAAAAATCGATTCCGTCCTGGTGGCGGGATTCGATCATAGACACATTTCCGTAGAGGATCTTCTTGATCACGTCCGGGTCGGTACCGTCGACAACAAGTCTCAGACCGCCTCTGAGAAAGTCGTCCTCCACATCGTTCAAGGCGTCATCCAGAGACAGAAGACCCTCTTTACGGGCGTTGTCTGCAAAGGTGACCAGCTGGGTGATGATGGCTTCCTTGTTGTAGACCTGAACATTCATTACGATGTTGAAATACTTTGTAAAACCCAGAGCACGCTGCATGGGATTCGCTGCAATCATAGCGGCGAAAGAACCGAAAATAACGATGATGACCGAGGCTATGTCCAGATAAAGGGACATAGCATTACCGGCTGCTATAATCGATCCAACGATCAGTAACAATCCGCCGAATAATCCACCTATTGTTGCGATATCCATGTAAAGCCTACTCCTAAATTCGCTTTGGGAATCTGACTTGCGTCATTCCTCGTTCTTGAAGCCGCCGATTTGGCGCCGGTACTCAACAATCCTGTCAAAGACCGTGCTGTAATCCTCCTGCACCACCAGACGCTTGCCCGAAAGCATGACGATGGTGGTGCCTGAATCGGCTTCTATGTATTCAATCTGGTGGGGATTGAGATAGATTACCTTTCCCAGTTTCCCCGCCATTGTGACTTCTACCATTCAGTCAGCTCACCTTATCTCTTGAGCTGCAGAAGTTCCTGCAGCATGGTATCGCTGGTCGTTATGGATTTGCTGTTGGCCTGAAATCCTCTCTGGGTCACAATCATGTCTGTGAACTGTTCCGCCAGATCCACATTACTCATTTCAAGAGCTCCTGAAACAAACTTTCCCTTGCCGGCTATACCGGAGGGTCCGATATTGGCTTCGCCGGAGTTGATGGTCTGCATGAAGGTGCTCTCTCCGTTTTTTTCAAGACCGCCGGGATTGATGAAGCTGGCCAGCGCCACCTGTCCGAGGGACCTGTTGGTTCCGTTGGAATAAACACCGGTGATCACGCCCCGTGAGTCGATCTGGAAAGTCTCAAGGTATCCCATGGAGTATCCGTTCTGGCGGAAAGCCTTGGTGGAGGATGTTTCGGCGAACTGGGTAACCGTATTGGTGTAGCTGCCTACTTCGCCAAGATTCAGATTCAATGTCTGTCTCAGGGGGGCGCCGTCGGCACCGGGTGTGGAATCAATCACATCGAAGGAGACGGGAATCAGCAGTTCTCCGTTCTCGATCCGGTCGCCCTGGGCATCATAGGCCGCGGTCAGAGCACCGAGGTTGTCGAATTCCATTGTGAAATTACCGTCCGCATTGTTGGCAGCGCCGATATCCAGGGTTGTATTTGTGGGATTTTCTCCCCCTTCATCCACATTCACGGCCACGTTCCACTGGTTGTTGACGCCGGGTGTTTTTGTAAAGCTGATTGTCATTTTGTGGACATTGCCGAAGGAGTCGTAGATGTCCTTGTCGATGGTCCAGGTTCCCTGACGAACATCGCCGGGGCCTGCGCCGGGCAGGATTTCGGGAGTTCTCTTATCCAGGTTACAGGCCAGCTCCACCTCGGTGGTCGCACTGGCGGGATCTTTGCTTCCCACGGGAATAAACAGATCCTTTGTATCGCTGGCAGTATTGATATAGGTGGCTCCGTCGATGGTCTCGGCTTCCCAGCCCTGTACCCTCATACCGTTGGCCGGGTTGACGAGCATTCCCTCTTCATCCAGACCGAAGGCACCGGCACGGGA
>QKJO01000152.1 GCA_003249275.1 Spirochaetaceae bacterium | reverse complement strand
CGCTCTCGTGACCGGTTATGACATCATCTTCTTCTGGGTCGCCCGTATGATCATGGCCTCGGAGGAATTCATGGGGCAGGCGCCATTCCGGGATATTTATATAACTCCTCTTGTAAGGGACAAGCAGGGCAGAAAGATGTCCAAATCCCTGGGGAACGGGATCGACCCCCTTGATATCGTCAGTCAGTACGGCGCGGATGCCATGAAATTCACCCTGGCCTATCTTTCCGCTCAGGGCCAGGATATCCCTCTGGAAATGGACGACATCAAACTGGGCAGCCGGTTCTGCAACAAGGTCTGGAACGCCTCCCGTTATATTCTGATGAACCTGGAAGGCAGAACACTGCTTGAAACTTCAGGACTCAGGCTGACTTCTGCGGACAAATGGATCTACCACCGCCTGAACAAGGCCATTGAGAGCGTGAACAAAGCCGTGGAGGCCTATCGGTTTGACGACATGTCTCATGGGGTCTATGAGTTTTTCTGGAACGATTTCTGCGACTGGTATGTGGAAGCTACAAAAATCTACCTCTACAGCAGTGATGAGAACGAAAAGGACAGGGCCGTATCGGTGCTGCTGGATGTCCTCAATAAATCTCTCAGACTCCTTCATCCCTTCATGTCCTTTCTCACCGAAGAAATCTATCAGAAGCTTCCCGGAGTCGAAAGCCCTCTGATTACAGCAGACTATCCCGTTGTTGATCCGGACAAGGACAATCCCGAACTTGAAAACCAGTTTTCACAGCTTCAGGACCTGGTTCAGTCCGTGAGAACCTTCAGAAGCGAATTCAATATACCGCCGTCAAGGGATATAAAAGTCCGGATTAAATCGGATGATTCCTCCCTTACAGATTTCCTTGTCAAAGAGGGTGAGCTTGTCGCCTCCCTGATCCGCTGTGATGACTTCGCCATCCTCGGTTCCGACAGCGCCGCCGGATCTGTCCGTGCGGTGGGAAAGACCTTTGAAGCCTTCCTCTATATCCGGGATCTGATCGATGTAGAGAAAGAAAAATCAAGACTTTCAAAAAATATTGAGAAGAATGAAAAACTCTTCCAGTCCACAACGAGGAAACTGGAGGATGAGAAATTCACATCCAGAGCGCCTGCCGACGTCATTGCCAAGGAAAAGGAAAAGCTGGAAGAGTTCAGAAACGCCATCGAGAAGATGACCAGTTATCTGAAGGAACTGGATTCATAAGAGTATCCGGAAGGGACGGGCCGCACGAGACGGGCCGTCCCTTTTTTTTATAATCAGTGGAGCGTTATTTTTCCCGTCAGTTTCTGAATGACCCGGTAATGGGCGTCCTCTGAACTTCCCCAGGGCTTGCTGTTGTTTTCCGCCTTGAATTTCTGGGTAAACCAGTTGATCTCTTCATTCAGTCTTTCCAGATTGATTTTCTGGAGGGTTTTGACCTCCTCAAGAAAAAGGCTTAGTTCCTTCGGTCTGAGAATTTCTTCGGCCATGGCAAGGAGGTCTCCCTCATGGGGAATACAGAACCCCTTACTGTTCTTCAAGGCCGATCTGAAACTCTCTTCATCCCTTTTCCAGAGATAGCAGGTTGTGAAGGTATAGCGCTCTATCGTTCTCACAATGCGTTCGCAGATAAGACAGACCTCGTTCCTTTCCCTGTTCCGGCTGATATAGCTTCCTATGGAGGATTCTTTCTTTCCGAAAAGGGAATTTCCTTTTCCCGCCGAAGGAAAACGTCTGTCCAGATCTTCCATCCAGTCCTGCAGGTGGGTATGAGTGACCAGCCCGAGGTGCTGGGGACTTCTCTGTTCCAGCAGCTTGCCGAAATGACCGGGGCAGAAACCTGTGCGGTTCAGCTCCACCCTTGTTTCCGGATTCATGGCCGAATTCCCGAGATAGTACTGGAGATAACGGAGCTCGGCTTTTTTCTGCAGAAGGCAGAAGGGGCATTCGCTGTCCTCTTTGAAGGCGTCCCATACGGGAATGGTTTCCAGTTGATATTTCATTGACTCTGTTCCTTATTGATCCGTCAGGGGTTATTCGAAAAATTCTCTGTGCACAGCCTGCACCGTACGCTTTTTATCCTCAATATTCACCACCACATAGGCGGCCACTTCAGAAGCGCCCAGAGAGACGATTTGACTGTGTATATCCTGATCCGCCAGTGCCTTGAGCATCCTGTAGGCGGCCTTCGGTTCATGGGCGATACCGGCACCCACAAGAGAAACGATGGACACATTGTCTATCTCATTGATCTGGACAATGGTATCCTCTCTGAGCCGCTTGATACACTCCACCGCATTGCCGATGTCTGAAGACTCCAGATAAAAATTGATGGATGTCTGAGTTGTCACGACCGATTTAATATTGATCTGATTCCGGTTCAGAGTATCCGTCAGTCTGGCGAGGATACCGGGTCTGATGCCCACGCCGGGTCCGTTCACCCTCATAATTGCGAAATCATCGCTGTAGGTGACGCTTTTTGGTTTCTGCTCCTGAAGAGCCGGTTGATTGCTGATTATGGACAAGGGCATCAAAGCCTCTTTGCTTCCATTGATATTGAAGATCCTGATGGGAGTATTCAGAGGTTCCAGGGGTTCCACAGTACGGGGATGAAGGATCTTGGCACCGAAGTAAGACAGTTCCGCCGCTTCCGTATAACTGAGTTCTTCCACACGGGTTGCCCCTGCCGCGATTTTTGGATCTGCGGTCATGAAACCGTCTACATCCTTCCAGATATCAAGAGACTCCGCCTGAACACAGCGGGCGATGCCTGCGGCTGAATAATCGCTTCCTCCGCGTCCCAGGAGGATTATTTTTCCGTCTTTTGATACACCGTAGAATCCAGGGACGACATAGATCCTGTCATCCTTCAAGGCAGTTCTGACAGAGTCTTCGGACGCCTCAAAATTGATTGTCCCGTTGCTGAACTCGCCGTCTGCTATAAGACCCATATCTTCGGGAAGACACTCTGTGGCATCAAATCCCTTATGTCTGAGAATCCGGGTCAGAAGGAGAGAACTGAGTCTTTCCCCATAACTGAGTATCCGGTCTTCGATAAAATTCGGGATATCACCGATATAGTGAATTCCCATAAGATTCCGTTCGACCTGATCCAGCCTTTCGGAAATCAGTCTGTAGGCGTCCTGTTTGTCTGTTTCCGAATCGATATTCTCTTCAATTGTGGCCCTTTTCATCTCTTTGAGATAAGTGATCATCTCTCTGATATGGCTGTCATCTCCCCGGACGGTTCTGATCCCTTCCAGCAGATAGTTGGTAATGCCGTAAAAGGCGGAAACAACGATCACCAGAGGCCTGTTGTAAAGCCTGACAGTTTCAATGATTTTCTGAATGTCTTCTTTCGTTTTGAGATTGGAGCCGCCGAATTTCACTACTATTTTTTTCATATTCATATCCTCAAACAATAAGATTTCTCTGCTCGTTTTTGAGATGACCTTCAATATTGCTGTAAACTTCCCGGATCAGTCTGGATCTGGACTCGATGCTTCCCCAGGCATTATGGGG
>QKJO01000095.1 GCA_003249275.1 Spirochaetaceae bacterium | reverse complement strand
CGACCACGATTTCCGCCTGGGGTAGACCCTCGGCAAGACTGACATCGGGTTCGGCGACTTCCGGCACCTCATTGATCAGCATCTCCTTGATATCATTGGCAACCTTCCGTGCCGCATCCAGATCTTCCGTCTTGACGATGATATCGATGGGGGAGGCGGCGCCTCCCATGTTCATGTTGATGCCGAAACTGAATGTAGCCGACGGGAAATCATCAAAGTGAGCTCTCAGCTCCTCTTTGATCTGATCGTTGGTCTCGGTGCGGAGGTCAAAATCCTTCAATGTGATTGTCATTGTACCCCGGCTGCTCTTGTCGGCGGACAGAAACCCTCCCGATCCTGTGGAGATGATAATGTCTTTGGCGCTGTCGATTTCGTCTTCAGCGATGATGGCAAGCTGGTTCATATACTCCTGCGTCAGTCCCAGTCTCGTACCCACGGGCATATCCATGTTCAGAGTGATGGAATCCTCTTCGCTGGCCGGCATGAAGTTGATGCCGATGGAGGGAAACATGAGAATACTGAGAATGAAGAGGGAGAGGATCACGAGGACCGTGAGCAGTTTGTTGTCCAGACAGGAGGCAAGAGCCTTCTTATAGGCATTGTCCATTCCGGTAAAGAACCGCTCCATTACACTGTCGATGCCCCTCAGAAGCCTCCATTTCAACGGCCTTTGCTTCCTTGTATAGATGGTGACATACTGACTGGCCAGAACCGGCACCAGAGTCATGGCAATAAAAAGTGAAGAGAGCAGGGCGATGATGATGGTAAAGGCGAGATCCTGAAAGAGAACCCCGATCATCTCCAGCTCTTTTTTGAACATGATGACGGGAAGGAAAACGCACACCGTCGTCAGTGTGGACGCCGAGATGGCCATAAACATCTCCTGGGTACCCAGGATGGCCGAGGGCTTCAGTTTGGCTCCCTTCTCCCTGTAACGGAAAATATTTTCAAGGATAACGATGGATGAGTCCACGATCATTCCCACTCCCAGCGTCAGGCCCGCCAGAGTCATGATATTGAGGGTCAATCCTGCAAAATACATGAACATGATGGTGATCAGCAGGGAGATGGGGATGGACAGACCGATGATCAGAGTACTCTTGAAGCTTCTGAGGAATATAAAGAGTATGATCATCGCCAGAACCGCTCCGGTCAGGGCGGAACTGGTTACCTGCTCCAGGGATCCTCTGATCATATCCGTCGTATTGTTGATGATCGAGACAGACATGTCCTGAGGAAGGTTCTTGTTGATCTGCTCCAGCTTGGCTATGACATTGTCAGCCGTCTCAATGGAGTTGACACCGCTCTGCTTCTGGATGGAGATGTAGACGCCCGGCTCTCCGTTGATATAGACCGCATTGGTCGCATCCTTGTACCCTTCCGTAACCGTGGCGATGTCTCTCAGTCTGATGTCTTTTGTAACACCCCCGGAAACCTTGTAGGAGACGACGGCATTGGAGATCTCTTCAATGCTCTTGTACTCTCCCGCCGTTCTGACAAGATATTTTTTAGTACCTTCTTCGACCGAACCGGCTCCGATCTGCATGTTCTGGGTGGCCAGCATCTGGGCTACCTGAGTCAGGCTCAGCTTGTAGGCCTCCAGTCTGTTCTGGGAAATTTCAACCCGGACCACTTTTTCCCGCCCACCGGTAACGAAGGTGGTGGCTACGCCGGGAACCTGTTCCAGATAGGGCTGGATCTGGTCTTCCGCGATGGCTCTGATCTCTTCGGGAGTCCTGTTGCCGTTGACCACCAGATCTATAATAGGCATCATGGCCGGGTCAAATTTGAAGATCTGTACCGCCGATGCCTCTTCGGGCAGATAATCTTTTATGAATTCCAGGGTGTCCCTGACATCCTGAGCCGCCGGCGAGAGGGGGACGTCCCAGCCGAACTCCAGGATGATCATACTGTTTCCTTCGGAAGAGGTGGATGTAATCCGTTCCACGTCGGATACATTCATGAGAGCCCCTTCCAGGGGACGGGTGAGAGTCTGTTCCACCTCTTCAGGACCGGCGCCCGGATAGTTGGTGAACACCATGAGAATGGGCGGATTTATTTCGGGATACAGGTCTATGGGGACCTGGGGGACTATATAAAGACCGAGACCCACCAGGATGGCGAACACGATGAGGACTGTGGTCGGTTTGTTGACAATTGACTTGGCTATACTCATTGATTTTCCTTATTTCAAGGGCTGAACGGTGCGGACCACTTTGACGGGGGCCTGATCATCCAGCAGAGTCTGACCCTGGAAGATAATCGTTTCGCCCTCTTTGAGGCCCTGTTTCACTTCCGAGACTCCGTTGATGCGAATGCCTTCGGTTATCAGTCTTTTTGACACTCTGTCCTCTCCCTCCAGTACGAAGACGAAGGTTTCTCCGAACCTGTTCATAATGCAGTCGGTGGGGATTCTGACGATGTTGTCCTTGACCTCCGTGATCAGGCTGATTTTGGCGTACATACCGGCCTTGATCCTCTTGTCACGTTTGACAATGTCCATCTTGATCATCATGGTCCGTGAGACTTCATCCACAACGGGGCTCAATTCCATAACGACTGCATCAAAGGATTCTCCGGGGTAGGACTCGAAGGTCAGAACCGCTTTCATGCCCATATCGATCCGGGATATGAACTTCTCAGGAATGAACGTTCTCACCTGCAGATTCGTAAGATTGCCGATACGTGCCACGGGAACCTGAGAACTGACGGTGGCGCCGATATCGAAAGGAAGGCTTGTGATCGTTCCTGAAACAATCGCTTTGACCGGGTTGGCCGTGAAGGACATACCGGGCCGTGAGGGGTCGATTTCCGCGATGACCTGGTCCTTCCTGACATACTCGCCAAGAACGACATTCAGTTTCGACAGCTTACCCGAGGTGTCGGAATAGACATCCACCGAACTGGCCGGGACCACATCGCCGTTGACATACAGAAGGTCCTTGATCTGACCGGATACAGTCTTCGTGGTTGTGACGGCAAACACCGTTTCCTTCTGCTCTTCGGCCGCAGGAACACCCTTTCCGGGACCGCCGCCTTTGCCGCCTATCAGGCCGAGGACTGTATATACGCTGAAACCGATTACCCCGATCAGCAGAACTATAAGAATGATCCTGCCCGGTTTCATTTTCTTTTTCGGTTTTTCAATGGTCTCCGGATTTTTTCCGGTTGATTTATCTTTGCTCATTTTACCTCCAGAATATTCGAAATATCATCGCTGTTGACGGCGTACTCCAGGTCCAGCAGCCTGGTTATATAGTTGATCTTTTCATACAGAACCGTCTGGGATGCGCTGAGCAGGGCCGACTGGGCCGTCTCCACATCCAGCAGTTCCCTTGTTCCCAGGTTGTAGGCTTCCGTAGTCAGATTGAACGACTTGCGGGCCAGCTCCACATTCAGGGTATAGGTCTCGATGGTGTCGATGGAGTTCTGCAGGGCCATCACCAGGTTTCTGATTTCGATTTCGGCATAGTCGAATACCTGCTGTCTCTGCAGTTCCAGCTGCCTGATCTGATCATCCATGTTCTTCAGGTCCACATCGGTTGAAGATCCGGGAATGTATCCGTCCAGGGGAATGGTCAGACTGATTCCCAGGGTGGCGCTGTCATTCCATACATCCCTGTCCCAGTTATCGCCTTTGAGCCCGTCGGGCACATTGGTTCCCCAGCCGGCGCTGAGTGCGAGCCAGGGGGTCTTTTTGGACTGGGACTGCAGGGTTCTAGTATTTTTGAGAGATTCGATCTGCTTGTTGATCTTCTGCACATCCATCCTGTTTGCCAAATAGGTGCTGATCAGTTCATCTGCATTCAGAACATACATCACCATATCATCCATACCCTCATCCATCTTCAGCTCCGTGCTTCCCGGTATTCCCAGGATCAGTTTGAAATTCATCAGAGCGTTTTTATACTGGGTCTGCAGGCTGTTGTACTCGGGTTTGTTGTTCTCCATGCTCACCTGGGACTGGAGCATCTCCAGTTCCGATATGAGGCCGTTGTTGTAGTTCTCCCTGGCCTGTTCATACCGTTTCTGAGCCAGACTGATATCCAGTTCTTTCAGTTCCAGATTGGCTGCCATGGTGATGAGGTTGAAATACTGCTTTCTCACATCCCTGCTGATTTTTTTTCTCGCATCCTCATAGCTGAGCATTCCCGCTTCATAATCGATTTTATACTGCCTGATTCCCGTTCCCACTCCCGCATTGAGCTGCAGGGCTGCGGAGAGAGAGGCGGAGACGCTCCACTTCTTGTTGTAGTAGGGGTTGCTGTCAAACATAGGCTGAGGATCCGACAGAAGGTGCTGACTGTAGTTCAGGCCGCCTCCGGCGCTGATATCGGGAAGAAAGGCATTCCAGGCCTTGTCCTTGATCCGCTCTTTGATGCCCGTATTCAGTGATTCGCTCCGGAGGCTGAGATTGTTCTCCAGGGCAAGGGCGACTGCTTTTTCGGCTGTCAGATCTATGGTTTGTGCGAATGCACCGGCGGTCAGCGTAATCATCAATATGATCAGTAACTGTTTCATGTTAAACTCCTTCCGTTTCGTCCTCATACGCCCTGAACCCGTAGGCCAGGAGTCTGAGCCACTTTATGATGTTCCGGGTCGGATGGGCCTCATCCTCGTTTTTGCAGATAACCCGTTCTATAAAAATAAAAAAACTGAAGACCATCTGATACTCGTGAGGCGTCATCAGCGGCTTCAACTTCCCTTCTTCCAGTCCTTTCTGAAGAAAATCCAGAAATCCCGGATAAAGCAGAGGCCGTTCCACTCTGGCAAAAATCCCGGGACTCATAAACTGTTTCAGAATGATGAATGCCTGAGGTTTTTTCGGGAACAGAATGTACTGCATCTCCAGATGCACCAGCAGCTTGTCTTCAAATTTATCCCTTGCTGACAGAAGCTGAGAGTGGTACTGAA
The DNA here is from genome assembly GCA_003249275.1 of Spirochaetaceae bacterium. The sequence goes on along the minus strand of QKJO01000095.1, from coordinate 8,950 downwards.
TATACTCTTTAACAAGAATGTTGGTCGTTTGTGTCAGCATTTCATCTTTATTTTTAAAATAATTGTAGAGAGTGCTCTTGGATATGCCCGCCTTCTCGGCTATCTGTTCCAGGGTTACCCCCTGAAAACCCCTTTCCTGAATAACCATATTCACCGATTGAATCAGGTTGTTCTGATGCATCTTCCTGCGGAGAGACTCCATCTCTCCCGAGATGGACAGGCCGCTTTCTTCAACAGGCAGTGCAAAGTGTTCCGTTGCCAGGCCCGTCTCAATGATTTCCATGATCAGATCGACCTTTTCCCTGTTGGTTCTCTTTTTCTGTATGTGTCTGGTTTCATGCCAGCCCCAGAGAAAGAGACAGAACATCATGATCAGATGGAGGATATTTTCGGGAATGTCCAGGGCCTCCCTGATCCCGCTGATTCTGGAGATGAGATGCCTCTGGGAGAGTTTGTCCCGCCGGAGTGTATTGAAGCTGTCGAAGCGGATATACCGGGACTGGGCGGAACCTGTCGAAGCCGCTTTTGAAAGGCTTTCAATAAAAGAACGGATTCTTTCATCCTGGGGAAGGGTGTACAGCTTCCGGGTCATTTTGTTGAACCAGTCCAGCTCGAGTGTTTCCACGTACTCGGACATGGAGTCTAGGAGTTCGTCCTTGTTCCTGAAATACCTGTAAAGCGCCTGTTTAGTGATCTGCAGGTGTTCGCCGAGAGCGGAGAGGGAGGTGGTGGCATAGTCATCTCTGGCCCAGACTTCCAGGGCCGCTTCCATGATGGCTGTTTTCTTCTGTTTTCTCTTCTCTTCAATACTCATTATTTTGTTTACGACCGTTCGTTAACAAAAAGTATTGATAAATAAACAGATGGTCAATATGAATTTTCTGGATTTAATGACTTTTAAACAAAAATCAGAACTGTTCCATAAAAAGACCGATCAGCCTCTCCTGTACCGCTTCCCTTCCGGACTCGACGGAGCAGCCGGCCGCTTTCACATGACCGCCCCCTCCCAGAGCCGATGCGATCCGTCCGACATCAATATGATTGTTGGAGCGCAATCCTATAATGCTCAGGGTCGGCGATTCCTCCCGGATCAGGGCAACGGCTTCACAACCGGCCACGCTCTGAAGAAGCTGATACAGACGGTCAGAGTCTCTGTCGTCCACTCCCAGTTCATCCCTGTCGTTCTTGTCCTCCCAGGAGATGATCACCTTGTCATTGCAGTAGAATCGTGCCCGCTCCAGAAGACGGCCCATCAGTCTACGGCTGCCCAGATCCCTTCCGGCGTTGATTCGTTTGAAGGTGCTGTTGGGAGAAGCTCCTCCGTCAACCATTTCGGCAACCCTGTGGAATACGGCTCCCGTTCCCTGTTCAAGATGTCTGAAAAAACCGGTATCCGTAGAAAACCCGAAAAACAGAGAACTGCTGGTTTCTTCATCCGGTTTCAGGCCGTACTCATCCCACAGCCCCTGGATCAGAAGTGTAGTCGACGGACTGGCGGCATCAATATATCTGTATTTTCCGTCTGAGCTTCCAGCGGCATGGTGATCGATGATCATAAGATCGAAGACTTCCAGTTCATCGACGGGAAAGCCTGTCCGGCTGATGTCGGAGCAGTCCAGGAGGACCAGCAGAGTACCGTCGGCGTGAGGAAAGGACCAGGTTGTCTCAAACAGAGGCTCCATATCCTTGGTCTCCGGTCTGGTGAAAGGGCCTTTGGCGATGAGTCTGACCTCTTTTCCCAGTGACTTCAGCAGTGCGGCGAGGCCAAGCTGTGAACACAGGCAGTCGGCATCAGGCTGCTCGTGACCCATGAGAATAAACTTCTTATAAGATGAAAAACCCTCCCGAATGGAGGAGGGTATGGGGGCAAATGTCATAAAACCTCTCTATTGATACTCAATGACCAGCTCTTCTGTATTGAATTTATCCGTAACATCCTGATCCCGAAGGGTTCCCCAGCTGATATCATTGAAGTCTTCAATCAGGTAGAGACGGAAATGGTCGATTTTACCGTCTGCATAATAAAATGTGGCGTAGGGATACTGTTTTCCTTTACCGTAAACAATCTCGCCGTAACCGCCGGCTTTCTTAAACCATTCCAGAGGGGCATAGAAGGTCCCTATGGTTCTGTTGGATTTGATATAATCCACCCGGTATCCCAGTGAGTGAGGGTAAACCTTGTAAATGGACACTGTCTTCGGATATACACTGGCGGTGCCTGACTCTGCAAATATAAATGATGCCGTTGCGATCATCATGAATAGTACGAAAAAAACAGCTTTTTTAGCCATAACAATGGGCCTCCTGTAGGTCGTCACTCATATTCAAAAATATTTTCTGAATTCTTCTATACAATTTATAATAGAAAAATACGCTTATGGCAATTAAGTTTTTTACGAACACCGGTTTATCATGCCGGTATGTCGTCATCGGCAGACCTTCGGCACGCTGAATTTCTCAGAATGTCCCCTCAGGAAAGAGCTGGCTGAGGGCTTCCTTGACGGAACTGCTGAAAATAAAGGTCAGATCATCGCGAATTTCCTGGGGGAGGTCCTGCTGGTCCTTTCTGTTCTTTTCCGGAAGAAGGATGATGCGGCATTTGTTTCTGTGGGCTGCCAGGACCTTTTCCTTCACACCGCCGATGGGCAGAAGCCGGTCGGTCAGGGTGATCTCACCCGTCATGGCCACGGAACTGACAAGGGATGTTCTCTTCAGAGCCGAAAGGAGGGCCGCCGTCATGGTGATTCCCGCGGATGGGCCGTCCTTGGGAATGGCTCCCTCGGGTACATGGATGTGGATGTCGTACTCCTTCTGGAAATCCGGAGTAATTCCGAAATCCTCACTGTTCGCCCGCAGATAGGAGAGGGCGATCTGGGCGCTCTCTTTCATTACATCACCCAGCTTTCCGGTGAGGATGAGTTTCCCGTCTCCTTTCAGAAGACTGACTTCCACCGGCAGGATTCTTCCGCCGACTTCGGTCCAGGCCATGCCAGTGGCCAGTCCGGGTCTGTTCCGCCGGTCGCTGTCTTCATCCTGAATGGGAGGATTGCCCAGATAGCGGATCACATCATCGCTCTCCACTTTCATCACGAGACGTGAGAGATCGGGGAGGTTGTCAGAGGTATCTTCGGGAATTCCGAAGATCTCCTGATATTTATGAATACGGGCTGTGTGAACATTGTTTCCGCCCGCTCTTTTCTGGTATTTATCGATGGCCTCTCTTGTCACTTTCCGGATGATCTGGCCGATCTCCCGCTCAAGGTTTCTGACTCCCGATTCCATTGTATAGTTGCGGATCACCGTTTTGACGGCATCGTCTGTAATGTCCAGACCGCTCGCTTCCATGCCGTTTTCCTTCATCTGCTTGGGGATTATGAAACCCCGGGCGATCCTGACCTTTTCCGCTTCCGTATAGCCGGGGATTTCAATGACCTCCATCCTGTCCAGAAGGGGGCGGGGAATGTTGTGCAGAGAGTTGGCTGTCGTGATGAACATGACCCTGGAGAGATCGTAGGATACTTCCAGATAGTGGTCGGTGAAGGTGCCGTTCTGTTCGGGATCCAGAACCTCCAGGAGGGCCGCTGCCGGATCTCCCCGGAAATCGCTGCTCATCTTGTCAATTTCATCCAGCAGGAAGACAGGGTTTGTCGTACCCGCCTTTTTGATGGACTGAATAATCTTGCCGGGCAAAGCGCCCACATAGGTCTTTCTGTGACCCCTTATTTCGGCTTCATCCCTGACGCCGCCCAGCGATATTCTGACGAATTCTCTGTTCAGAGCTCTGGCAACGGAGCGTCCCAGGGACGTTTTACCCGTTCCGGGGGGACCGACAAAGCAGAGAATCGGTCCTTTGAGACGCTCTCTGATCTGTCTGACGGCGATATAGTCGAGGATTCTGTCCTTCGCCTTCTTGAGATTGTAGTGATCTTCATCCAGAACTCTTGCCGCACGGGCCAGGTTCATTCTGTCATCCGATTCTTCGGTCCAGGGAAGGTCGACCAGCCATTCCAGATAGGTTCTGAGGACGCCGGATTCGGGGCTCATGGGCTGAAGGCGGGAGAGTCTCTTCACTTCCTTCAGCGCCCGGGCCTGAATCTCTTCGGGCATCTTTTTGTCGTTGATCCTGATCTCCAGTTCAGTTGCCCCGGAAGGATCTTCCTGGTCCGTATTTCCCAGCTCTCTGTTGATCTCTTTGAGCTGTTCGTTCAGAAAGTACTCTTTCTGGGTTTTCTCCATCTTTTTCCGGACTCTGCCGGAGATGTCCTGTTTCAGGGTGTTTTTTTCGATTTCCAGCTGAACGATTTCGGTCAGTCTGTTGATCTTTTCTCCGGGGCTGCCGAGTTCAAGAAGCTCAATCTTGTCTTCCGTGGGAATGGTCAGCTGGGAGGCGATCAGGCCGATCACTTTTTCAGGAGTCTGGGCCTGTTCCACCTGATTGACCGTCTCTCTGGTGATCTTCTTGTTTTTCCGGGAGTATTCGTAGAAGGTTTCCTGAAGTGTTTCCATCCCGACGGCCAGGGTTCTTCCGACTTCCCGGCTCTCGGTCAGCGGCCTGTACTGGATCATGAGGATGTCTTTCTTTTTAACGAGACGGAGTATCTCTCCCTTGCTCCTGCCTTCCACGAGAAGACGTGAGTTGCCGTCGGGAAGTTTCAGAATTTGCAGGATGTGGGCAACTGTACCGGTGGAGTAGAGGTTCTTCTTCTGTACGGGAGAGTCTGCCCCTTCCTTCTGGAAGGCCAGAAAGATATCCCTTTTTCCTTTCATGGCCTCGTCCACTGCCCGCGTTGAAACAGTGTCCGCCAGGAAAAAGGGCGCTACCGTAAAGGGAAATATAACTGTATCCGGCAGAATGATGACCGGAAGCTCCGCTTTCCTGAAATTAAGCGGTGATTTGTTTATTCTCATGGAGGGCGTTTTCCCAGGGAGCCTCGATTTCATCCGGATCCGTGAGGATGACAGGCAGGCTGTCTTTCTGGATAACATCCCGGGTGATGATTACTTTTTTCAATCCGTCCATGGAAGGAAGGTCATACATGATATCCAGCATGACGGTTTCCACAATTGAACGGATACCGCGGGCACCGGTCTTTCTTTCCAGTGCTTTTTCGGCAATGGCGTCTATGGCAGCCTCTTCGAAGGCCAGCTCTGTTTCATCCAGTTTCAGAGATTCCTGGAACTGTCTGATGATGGAATTCCTGGGTTCGGTGATGACCCTCTTGAGGTCTTCCTTCTGCAGGTGATCCAGGCTGACCTGAATGGGGAGACGTCCGATAAACTCGGGGATGAGACCGAAACGGACAAGATCGTCGGGATGCATCTGGCTGAAAAGGTTGGCCAGATCTTTCTCATGGGATTTCTGAATATTGGATCCGAATCCCATGGGGTGCTGGCTGACTCTGGACTCGATGATCTTGTCCAGTCCCACAAAGGCTCCCCCGCAGATGATCAGAATATTGGATGTATCGATCTTGAGCATCTCCTGATTGGGATGCTTGCGTCCTCCCTGGGGAGGAACAGAGGCGGTTGATCCTTCAATGATCTTCAGAAGAGCCTGCTGTACACCTTCACCTGAGACATCTCTGGTGATGGAGACGTTTTCACCCTTTCTGGCGATCTTGTCGATTTCGTCAATATAGATGATGCCCCGTTCGGCTGCGGCGATATTGTTACCGGCGGCCTGAATCAGCTTCAGGAGGATGTTTTCAACATCTTCACCCACATATCCGGCTTCGGTCAGAGTTGTGGCATCGGCAATGGCGAAGGGAACTTTCAGTTTTCTGGCAAGGGTCTTGGCAAGGAGGGTTTTTCCCGTACCCGTGGGACCGATGAGAAGGATGTTCGTTTTTTCCAGTTCCACATCGGCGGATACTCTGTCCTTGAACATGATTCTCTTATAGTGGTTGTACACACCCACGGAGAGAGTCTTTTTAGCCGCTTCCTGTCCGATAACGTACTGGTCGAGGTATTCTTTGATCTCTTTGGGAGTGGGAATGTCATCAACAAATTCGGAAGAGATGTTTTCCTCTTCCGACATGATTTTATTGCAGACCTGGACACATTCATCACAGATATAGACGCCCGGTCCGGCGATAAGCTTCTTGGCGACATCCGAATGTTTGCCGCAGAAGGAGCACACTTTCAATTCTTTTGTTTTTGTTCTGGCCATATTTTTTACCTCTTGAGAATGCTGTCCGTGATTCCGTATGCGGCGGATTCCTCGGCAGACATGAAAAAGTCACGCTCCATATCGGCAGCAATCTGTTCGTAACTTTTTCCTGTGTTGTCCGCAAAGTACTGGATCAGCATTTTTTTGAGACGGATGATCTCCCGGGCCTGAATCCCGATGTCTCTGGCCTGACCCTGTACTCCGCCCCAGGGCTGATGGATCATAACCCGGGAAGAGGGCAGGCAGTACCTCTTGCCTTGTGCTCCGCCTGCCAGAAGGACTGCTCCCATGGAAGCAGCCTGTCCGATGCAGATCGTCTGAACATCAGGCTTGATGTGCTGCATGGTATCGTATATAGCCAGACCGGCGGTTACCGAACCGCCGGGACTGTTGATGTACAGATTGATATCCTTTTCCGGATCTTCAGATTCCAGAAAAAGGAGCTGCGCAACTACAAGGTCCGCCGTAACATCATGAATCTCACCGTCCAGGAATACAATTCTGTCTTTGAGAAGGCGGGAGTAAATGTCGTAAGACCGTTCTCCGGTTCCCGTTCTCTCAACTACAATCGGTACCAGGGTGTTGTTCTGAACATGCATATCGGCAGATCCTTATTTCGTTGGTTTTATTGAGCCATGAGATCGGTATAGTCTACCTTCTCATCGCTCTTGATGATCTTTGCATTGTCCAGCAGAAAGTCAACTGCCTTTTTCTGTTTCAGATCACCACTAAGATACTCTTTTAAACCGGCTTCGCCAAATGATTTTTTGAGATCTTCCACGGGCATGTTGTACATTTCAGCCTGTTTTTTGATCTCTTCTTCCATTTCTTCGTCGCTGACTTCGAATTTCTCTTCTTCGATAATTTTGTTGAAAATGAGCTGGGATTTCAAGCTCTTGACGGCATTTTCCTTCCAGGATTCAAGCATCTGCTCTTTTGTCTGTCCCTGCATTTCAAGGAACTGGAGCATCTGCTCTTCTCTCACCTGAGACTGCTGAAGGAAGTTTCTCCAGCTGTTTTCCTGTTCGGCTTTGATCATGGAGGCGGGAAGAACGATATCGCTGCCTTCGACAAGCTTGTCCATGAGCTGTTCAACTTTTTCGCCCTGGATCTTTCTGTCGGCCTTCTCTTTGAGCTGATCTTTGATGTCTTTTTTCAGATCGTCGAGAGTCTTGAATTTCTCATTGACGTCCTGTGCCAGTTCATCATCAAGAGCGGGAAGCTGTTTTTCCTTGACCGCTTTGACTTTAACCTTAAGCTTGACGGAGCGTCCGGCCAGATCTTTGTTCTCAAAGTCTTCCTTGTATTTTTTAGAAATGACTTTCTCTTCGTCTTTTTTCATGCCGACGATCTGTTTGTCAATTTTGTAGAGGTTGTAACCGGTACCGACGGTGAAAACAAAGTCTTCCCGTTTGGTTCCTTCCACTTCTTCCTTGCCTTCCATTTCGCAGTAGTCGATGGTGACGATGTTTCCGTCTTCTACGGTTTCATCGGCTTTATCCATAACGATGGAGTTCTGCTCCTGGATTTTCACCAGCTCCGCGTCTTCGTGCTTTTTGGTGATTTTGACCTGTTTTTCGGTGATTTCGATACCCTTGTAGTCGCCGAATTTCACTTCGGGGAAGGTGTCGTAGATCAGTTCGAATGAAAAATCCTCATCGGGGTTGAGAACAGGTTCTCCCTGAACTTCGGGATAATCGTATCCGAGGGGTTTTTCTTCAAGGTCTTCCATAGCCGCCTTGAGGGCTTTATCCATGAGGTTGGCGGCGGCTTCCTGACGGATGCCCTCTCCAAACTTTCTTTCAATAACAGAGGTGGGAACTTTTCCCTTTCTGAATCCTTTAATCTGTACTTCTTTGGTGTATTTGTTCAGAAGTTCGGAAAGTTTAACGGCAGAGTTTTCCAATTTTTCGACACTCTTACTGGTTATCACAGCACTATCCTTATTCAGTGGTAATTTTGGTATAAAAAAAAGACGACCCGGATAACACCCAGATCGTCCTCACCTTCCGTTCAGCGTTAGATGGAACTCTTTAAGTCCCATCAGACGAAGTATAAAACAAATTTCCACATATGTCGAAATCTGTTTGTTTCACAGCAGGAACAACCTTGCCGTATTGATAAGCGAAAGACGGGACTTCTCTCCGGGGTTCAGCATCCTGCTTCATCCCTGCGAGCCGTCTGCGTCACTAAACCGGCGTCCTGTCGGTTTGCGCTCCAGGCTTTCGCGCCGTGACTCCGTTTCAAGTCCCGGTTCAATGATGAAAGCCACGATAATAAGCGAAAGACGGGACTTGAACCCGCGACATCCACCTTGGCAAGGTGGAGCTCTACCACTGAGCTACTTTCGCACGATTGGCTGCGAGAGAAGGGACTCGAACCCTTATACCGGAGGCACTGGTTCCTAAGACCAGCGTGTCTACCAATTCCACCACTCTCGCATAACATGAAATGAGCCGTAAAGGATTCGAACCTTTGACCCGCAGATTAAGAGTCTGCTGCTCTACCAGCTGAGCTAACGGCCCTGGAATAAAAAAAAATACCAGCTGAATGCCGGCGATTACGTCCAGCAGGATTCGAACCTGCGACCTACGGATTCGAAGTCCGGCGCTCTATCCAGCTGAGCTATGGACGCATCAAGGGTGAATGACGGGATTCGAACCCGCGACAACCAGAACCACAATCTGGCGCTCTACCACTGAACTACATTCACCATCTTTTAAGAACGTGACGTATAATTATATAAAAGACCTTTTTTGTCAATATTAATGCCGAACCTTT